>NZ_JACARS010000126.1:0-48162 GCF_013386485.1 Pseudomonas sp. P7758
TTGTTGTTCATTCATTATTTATTCGGCAGGACATCCCCACCATGCACCCCAACCCGGCAATCACCCTCGAAAACCAATTCTGCGCCCACAACTATTCCCCCTTGCCGGTGGTGATCGTCAAGGGCGAGGGCGTCTGGGCCATTGGCGATGATGACAAGCGCTACCTGGACATGATGTCGGCCTATTCCGCCGTCAGCCACGGCCATGTCCACCCGCGCATCCGCGCCGCCGCCGTGGCGCAGATCGACAAGATCAGCGTGGTGTCCCGGGCGTTCTACAGCGAACCCTTGGGCAACTTCCTCAAGACCTTGTGCCGCATCACGGGCTTCGACTCGGCCCTGCCGATGAACAGTGGCGCCGAAGCTGTGGAAACCGCGATCAAGGCGGCGCGACGCTGGGGTTACCGGATCAAGGGCATCCCGGCCAATCAGGCCAACATCGTGGTGGCCGACAACAATTTCCACGGCCGCACCTCGACCATCGTCGGCTTCTCGTCGGAGGCGGACTACAAGGCCGACTTCGGCCCATTCTGCAACGGTTTCACCGAGGCGCGCTTCGGTGACATCGAGAGTTTCCGCCAGGCCATTACCGCCGACACCTGCGCGGTGCTGATCGAGCCGATCCAGGGCGAGGCCGGCATTCGCGTGCCGGCCGCAGGTTTCCTGCGGGAACTGCGCCAGCTGTGCGACCAGACCAACACCTTGCTGATCCTCGATGAGATCCAGTCCGGCCTGGGCCGTACCGGCAAGTGGTTTGCCTTCCAGCACGAAGGCATTCGCCCCGATGCATTGATCCTCGGCAAAGCCCTGGGCGGCGGGATCATGCCGGTGTCGGCGTTCGTCGCTGATCATTCGATCATGGACCTGTTCGACGCCGGCAGCCACGGCTCGACCTTCGGCGGCAACCCGTTGGCGGCGGCCATTGGCCTGGAAGCGTTGAAGGTGCTGGAAGAGGAGGGCTTGATCGATAACAGCGCGCAACTGGGCCACTACCTGGTGGAGCGCCTGAAGGCCATGCACTCGCCGGCCATCCGCGAGATTCGCGGGCGTGGCTTGTGGGTCGGCGTGGAACTGGACCGCGATGCGCGGCCCATCTGCGAAGCGCTGCTGGCCGAAGGGCTGCTGACCAAGGAAACCCACGAAAACGTACTGCGCATCGCACCGCCGTTGTCCATTACCCGCGAAGAACTGGACTGGGGCCTTGAGCGTATCGAACGGGTATTCAAACAGCTATGAGTGAGTATCTCAGTCACCTCGACATCGACGGCCAGCGCTTTGCCTGGATCGACCTGCACCAGTTGCTGACCCCGGCGCAACTGCAGCGCCTGCCGTATTCCGTGCGCATTCTCCTGGAAAACATTGCCCGCTGTGCCCCGGCTTCATTGCCACAGGTAGCGGCGCGGGCCATCGGCGAAGGGCCGGATTGCGAGGTGCCGTTCCAGCCCAACCGGCTGATGTTCCACGACACCACGTGCCTGCCGGCCCTGGCGGATTTCGCCGGCATGCGCGATGTGGTGGCCGAGCTGGGCGGTGATCCACGGGCGGTGAACCCTTCGATCCCGGCGGTGCTGACCATCGACCATTCGGTGATCGTCGAGCACTACGCCGAGGCGGACGCGGTGGATGCCAACCTGGACATCGATTTTCGCCGCAACAGCGAGCGCTACCGTTTTATCAAGTGGGCCCAGGCCAGCCTGGATAACTTCAAGGTGATCCCGCCGGGCACCGGGATCATCCACCAGATGAACATGGAGTCCATCGCCCAGGTGGTGTGGGAAAGCGCGCCGCGCAACGGCCACGTGCTGTTGCACCCCGACTGCATGGTCGCCACCGACAGCCACACGCCGATGATCAATGCCATCGGCGTGCTGGGCTGGGGCGTTGGCGGGCTGGAAGGGCAGGCGGCGATGCTCGGCGAACCGGTGCCAATTCCTTATCCGCAGGTGGTGGGCATTCGCGTCACCAATGCGTTGCGCGACGGCGTGACGGCCACTGACCTGGCACTGACGGTGACTGAACTGCTGCGCCGGCGCAGCATGGTCGGCAAGTTTGTCGAGTTCACCGGGCCGGGCCTGGCGTCCCTGAGTTGGGCGGCGCGGGGCACCGTGGCGAACATGGCGCCGGAATACGGTGCCACCGTGGTGTTTTTCCCGTTTGATGACGAGACGCTGGCGTACCTGACCCTGAGTGCGCGCCCGCAGGCCTTGATCAACAAGGTCTCGGCCTACATGTCGGCGCAATCTCTGTGGCGCCGGGACGACGATCCCGAGCCGGTGTTCGATGAGTTGATCGAGCTGGATCTGGCGCAGGTTGAACCGAGTGTCGCCGGCCCGCATCAGCCCCATCAGCGCCAGTCCCTGGCCCACGCCGGGGCGTCGTTTCATCAGCATGTAAGCGCGCAAAAGCAGGATTTCTTCGAGCCGTCATTCCAGGTGCCGATCACCCATGGCGCGGTGGTGATGTCGGCCATCACCAGTTGCACCAACACCGCCAACCCGGCGCAGATGATCCAGGCCGGGCTCTTCGCCCGCAATGCCCATGCCCGTGGGCTGACGCGCAAACCGTGGGTCAAGACGTCGCTGTCGCCAGGCTCACGGGTGGTGGCCGATTACCTGGAAGCCGCCGGCTTGCTGGAGGATTTCGCCGCGCTGGGTTTCGACCTGGCGGGCTTTGGCTGCATGACCTGCATCGGTAATTCCGGCAGCCTCGAACGCCATGTCGAGACCTTCGCCGAGCAGGGCTTGAAAGGCGTGGTGGTGCTCTCGGGCAACCGCAATTTCGAAGGCCGGGTCAACCCGAAAGTCCCTGCCGGCTACCTTGCTTCGCCCGCGTTGTGCGTGGCCTATGCGATTGCCGGCAGCATCGACACCGACCTGTCGGCCCAGCCACTGGCGATGGATGCCCACGGCCAGCCGGTGTTCCTGCATGAGTTGATGCCCAGCGAAGCCGAGGTGGCCGCGCAAGTGGCGGCGGTGGTGCGCCCGGCGCTGTTTCACCAGCGCCAGGCACTGCTGTGGCAAGGCACTCACCATTGGCAGGCGCTGGAAGCCGACGCCAGCGTGCAGTTTGCCTGGCACCCGGCCTCCACTTACCTGCGCCGCCCGCAGTACCTTGCCGGGGTAACGCCGGTGCCGGCCGCGTCCTTGGCCATCAGCAACGCCCGGGCTTTGGTGGTGCTGGGGGATAACGTCACCACCGACCATATCTCCCCGGCGGGCACGATTCCGGCCGACAGCCTGGCCGGGCATTGGCTGCGGGAGCGCGGTGAAGCGCTGGCGGACCTCAACCAGTATTCGACCCGGCGCAGCAACCACGAAGTGATGGTGCGCGGCGCGTTTACCAACCCGCGCCTGAACAATCTGCTGTCCTGCGACCAGCCCCCGCGCCCGGGCGTCTGGGCCTGGAATGCCGACCGCAGCGACTACCTGCCGCTGTACCTCGCTGCCCAAAGCTACGCCGGTACACCCACCGTGTTGTTCGCCGGGATCAACTACGGTGCCGGCTCCAGCCGCGACTGGGCAGCGAAGGTCCTGACCCTGCTGGGGATCAAGGTGGTGGTGGCCCGCAGCATCGAGCGAATCCATCGCAGTAACCTGATCGGCATGGGCGTGTTGCCGCTGGTGTTCGATGAGGGCGCATCGGTGCAGGACTTGAACCTCGACGGCAGTGAGTCCCTGAGCTTCCTCGGCTTGGACGCGTTGCAGGTCGGCGACAACCCGATCACCTTGCAGATTGACCGCGCCACCGGTGAGACCACGCGTACCCCCCTGACCTTGCGCCTCGACTCGTTGCAGGAGGTTGGTTACCTTGAACACGGCGGCGTCTTGCCCTTCGTCATTCGCAAGACCGTGCAAAGAACCGTTCAAGGAGCGCGTAATGATTGACCCGCAGGTACTGCAACAACTGGCCCCCGAGGGTGTGCTCAGGGCTGCCATCAACTTTGGCAACCCGGTGCTGGCCCAGCGCGGCGAGGACGGCCAGCCCCAGGGCGTGTCGGTGGCGCTGGCCAGGGCCCTGGCCGATGAGTTGGCGGTCGACCTTGAGTTGATCACTTTTGATGCGGCGGGCAAGGTCTTCGCCGCGCTGGGCGATGACCGCTGGCGCGTGGCATTCCTGGCCATCGAACCGGTGCGCGAGCAGGAAATCGCCTTCAGCGCGCCCTACGTGATCATCAAGGGTACGTACCTGGTGGCGGTGGATTCACCCCTGGGCAGCGTGTCCCAACTCGATGCTCCGGGCCAACGCATCGCTGTCGGCCAGGGTGCCGCGTATGACCTGTACCTGAGCCGCACAGTGCAGCATGCCGAACTGGTGCGCGCGCCGACCTCGGCGGGTGCCGTAGACCTGTTTATCGAGCAAGGCCTGAACGCCGCGGCCGGGGTTCGGGATTACTTGCAAACCCGGCTGGATGAGCGCTGGCGCCTGCTGGAGGATGACTTCATGAGCATCAGCCAGGCGGTCGCGGTACCGGTAGCGCACGCAGCCGCTGCCGCGTTCGTCAAATCCTTTGTCGAACGGCAGAAAGCCAATGGTCTGGTAAGACAGGCGTTGTTGCGCAGCGGGCAAAGCCCGGAACTGGCGGCGCCTTAGAGACGGCGCAGGAAGGATTTGACGATTTGCTGGGTGGCCTGGGTGGTATCCAGGTCTTCCAGGCGTGTGTAGGGATGCCACTGGCATTCCTTGATTTCGCTCAGTGGCCGGGCTTCGTCGATATTCACCACCGACGCCTCGAACACATGGTGCAGGGTGTCGCTGGCCTTCAGCTCCTGCAATAACAGCAAACCGTCCACGTTCAGCCCGGTTTCCTCTTCCAGTTCTCGTGCGGCAGCACCTGCCGGGCGCTCATGGCGCTCGACCTTGCCGCCGGGTAATGCCCATTTCGAGCGGGCTTTACGCACGAACAGGATGTGCCCGTCGTGCTCGCAAATCACCGTGGCCCTTATTTTCATCGTCTGTGCCCCCGCAGCTGGATGATTGTCATAAAAGTGTAATGCAATTGTCATGCTCAGTCTTTATCCGGCAGGGTGGAGAGGGGGCCGGAAAACACCGATACTGCCCCATCGAAAAAAACTCACCTGAAGGAGATGCAGATGAACACCGTACGCTGGGGCATGATCGGCTGTGGCGATGTCACTGAACTCAAGAGTGGACCCGCCTTCTACAAAGCGCCAGGTTCTGCGCTGGTGGCCGTGATGGGGCGGCGCGAGGAGGCCGTGCGCGATTATGCGGCACGCCACGGCATTGCCCGTTTCTACACTGACGCCCAGGCGCTGATCGACGACCCGGAAGTGGAGGCGGTCTACATCGCCACACCGCCCGACAGCCACCTCGAATACAGCCTGATGGTGGCCGCTGCCGGCAAGCATTGCTGCGTCGAGAAGCCCATGTCCCTGAATGCCGAGCAAAGCGCGCTGATGCAGCGCACCTTCGAACAGGCCGGGCTGCACCTGTTTGTCTCCTATTACCGGCGTTCCCTGCCACGCTTCCAGCAGGTGCGGGACTGGCTGCAGGACGGGCGCATCGGCGAATTGCGTCATCTGACCTGGACCCTGTGCAAGCCGCCTTCGGAAGACGATGCCAGCAGTGCCAACTGGCGCACCGACCCGGCGATTGCCGGCGGCGGGTATTTTGCCGACCTGGCCAGCCACGGTTTTGACCTGTTCCAGTACCTGGTCGGGGATATCGTCGAGGTGGCCGGGTTTACCGCGCGCCAGGCGGGGCGCTATGCCGCCGAAGATGCCGTCACCGCCTGCTGGACGTTCGCCTCGGGCGCGCTGGGCATGGGCTGCTGGAACTTTGTCGCCGACCGGCGCGAAGACCGGGTGGAGATGATCGGCAGCAAGGGCCGCATCACGTTTTCGGTGTTCGATGAGGCGCCGTTGCGGCTTGAGGGCGAGACCAGCGAGGTGCTGGAGGTGCCCAACCATGCACATATCCAGTGGCATCACGTGCTGGGGATGAATGCGCATATTCGCGGCGAGAGCAAACACCCGGCACTGGCGATCGAGGCGTTGAAGACCGACCGGGTCATGGACCGGGTGCTACAACGTAACCCCAACCTGGCGGTCTAGCGGTGCTTTAATTTTGTCTTTTTAAGGAATGAACGGATGAAAATGAAAGCAGCCTGGATTGTGCTTTGCCTGGCGTTGGCCGGGGTCGCGACGGCAGCGCCGCGGGCCCAGGGGCAGGCCGGGGAGTTTGACTTTTATGTGTTGTCGCTGTCCTGGTCGCCGACCTTCTGCCTGACGCACCCGGACGACCAGCAGTGTTCGGGCAAGGGCTACGGGTTTGTCCTGCATGGGCTGTGGCCGCAGTACGCGAAGGGCGGCTGGCCGGCTTCGTGTGAGCCGCAGTCGCGCTTGTCGGATGCAGACTTCGCCCGGGGCAGGACGCTGTTCCCGTCGCCCAAACTGCTCAGGCATGAATGGGCCAAGCACGGCACCTGCAGCGGCCTTGAGGCGTCGGCTTACCTGGACAAGACCGATGCAGCGCTCAGCGTGGTCAAGATCCCGCAGCAGCTTGAGCCCTTCAATGTCCGAAGCGGCCTGGGCGCGCGGGACATCGAAGCGCTGTTTCGCGAGAGCAACCCGGCCATGGGCAACCATGGCCTTGCGGTGATCTGCAAGGGTGCCGTGCTGACCGAGGTGCGGGTGTGCCTGACCAAGGACCTGGCGTTTGCCGGCTGCCCGCGCAGCGTCAAGAGCCAGTGCCGGGATGGCGATATTCGGATCCCGACCCAGCGCTAAGCGGACTCAGGCGGGCCCATAACCTTTATGGGCCTGCTCGATCTCCTCCACCAGGCGGTCAATGCCCGCCAGGCGTGCCCGGTTGTCGTGGTCCCAGGGATGGAACCCGGGCTTGAAGTAATGCAACCAGGGCAGCGCCATGCGCGGGAACACGCCCTTGGGCCCGTACAGAAACTTGAGCATCCGCCAGAAGCCCTTCAAATGCCCGCCCGAACGCCGGTCGGCAAACAACAGGCGCAGGTGAAAGTCCAGGATCGTCAGCCAGAACAGCCCCGTGGTGATGAGCATGGTGGAAGTGCGCAGCAGATAACGCTTGGGCCCGGGCTTGATCACGCTGTTCCACACATCAAACGCCACCGCCTTGTGCTCGGTTTCTTCCAGGGCATGCCAGTACCACATCTGCTGGTAACCCTTGACCGAATCCCCGAACCGCGACGGGTCGCTGAGGAGGATTTCCGCGAGCATCGCGGTGTAGTGCTCCAGGGCAATGGTCACCGCCAGGTTGAAGGAGGCGGGCAGGTATTTCTTTTGCGCGTCGAGGATCATCTTCAGCCGACGGTCGAGGGTATTCGCCGGCAGCCCTGCGGCTTGCAGCAGATCGTTGTAGGCCACGTGCTCGCGGCTGTGCATGGCTTCCTGGCCGATGAAGCCCTGGATTTCTTTCTTCAGCTCCGGGTCTTCGATGCGCTGGCGGTAGTGACGCACGCTGTCCATGAAGAACAGTTCGCCCTGGGGAAACAGCAACGACAGTGCGTTGAAAAAGTGGGTAATGAACGGGCCTTGTTCATGCCAGTCCTTGATGCGTTCGGCCGGCAGGGCAAAACGGAGGTCGCGGCGAATCGGCAGCATGGTCGGTACTCCAGTTCAGAGACGGTGCTCTTCGTTGGTTTCAAGGACGGGCGAGGGCGCATTGCGTTGCTTGGGCGCCATGCGTTTGCTGGCCAACACCACCAGCGCTTGATAGGCGGCAGGCAGGCAGCGGGCGAGCAGGTCCAGAAAATAGGCGTCGCGGCCAATCAGCACGCGGCGTTTGTTTTTGCGTACGCCTTGCAGGATCACTTTGGCGGCCTGGTCGGCGTCGGTGATGAACAGCTTTTCGAAGTCGGCCCGGGCCTGCTGTTCGCTGTGAATCAGGAAGCCGGTCATGTTGGCGTCGATCCGGCTGCTGCGGCAGATGTCGGTGCGGATCCCGCCAGGGTGCACGCAGGTGGCCGAGACCCCGCTTTTCTGCAGGTCGAGTTCCTGGCGCAAGGACTCGGTAAAACCACGCACGGCGAACTTGGTGGCGTTGTAGCCGCTCATGCCCGGCTGGGCGAACAGGCCGAACACGCTGGAAGTGTTGACCACATGCCCATCGCCGCTGGCCTTGAGGTACGGCAAAAAGGCCTTGGTGCCGTACACCACGCCCCAGAAGTTGATCCCGACGATCCATTCCAGGTCGGTGTAGTCCACGCCTTCGACGGTGCTCGACAGCGCGACGCCGGCGTTGTTGAAGATCAGGTTGATCTGGCCATGTTCGGCGGCGCATCGGGCGGCCCAGTCTTCCACGGCCTGGCGCTCGGAAACGTCCAGCACCTGCGAGGTGACCAGCACCGGTGCAAGCACCTGGGCCTTGATCAGTGCGACGGTCTGCTCCAGGCCCTGGCTGTTTTTATCCGCCAGCGCCAGGTGGCAGCCTTCACGCGCCAACGCCAGGGCCAAGGCGCGGCCCATGCCGGAAGCGGCGCCGGTAATGGCCGCCACGCGGCCGTTGAATGACTTCATGACAGGCTCCCTTCTGCGGTGGTGTGGGGCGTTGCGGCCGGGCGCGCGGTGGACGGTATCGGCACCAGGCTGGCGACGTAGTCCTTGAGGGCGAAATGCCGGGTGACCTGCTTGAAACGCCAGGTGGAGCCGGGCCACAGCGTGGTGTTCTTGCCGGTGCGTGGGTCCAGGTACCAGCTCTTGCAGCCGCCGGTGGACCAGATGGTGCCGTTGAGTTTTTCCTGCAGCCTGGCGTTGTAGGCCAGTTCCACCGCCGGCTTGACGTCCACCGTGGCGATGCGATGACGCTGCATTTGCTGCAGGGCATCGAGGATGTAGGTGACCTGCGCCTCGATCATCAGAATCATCGAGTTATGCCCCAGCCCGGTGTTGGGGCCGACGATCAGGAACAGGTTCGGATAACCCGGCACCGTGGTGCCCAGGTAGGCGTGGGCGCCGTCTTGCCAGGTGTCCATCAGGTCGATGCCGTGGCGCCCGATGATGCAGTTGCGGGGCAGCGGATCGGTGGCCTGGAAGCCGGTGCCGAAGATGAGGCAGTCAGCCGGGTGCTTGATGCCGTCGGCGGTGATCACCCCGTCCGCCTCGATGCGCAGCACGTTGTCGGTTACCACCTGCACATTGCTGCGGGACAGGGCCGGGTAGTAGTCGTTGGAGATCAGCACGCGCTTGCAGCCGATGGTGTAGTCCGGCGTCAGGGTCTTGCGCAGGGAAGGGCGGGCCACTTGTTTGTGCAGGTGGCGCACGGCGATTTTCTGCACCATTGTCATCAGGCGCGGGTGCAGGGCAAAGCCCACCACGCGACCTTCCAGTGCCCAATAGAACGCGCCGCGTACCAGGCGCTGGGTGAACGGAAGGTGCTTGAATGCCCAGCGCTCGAAGCGTGAAATCGGCCGGTCGGGCTTGGGCATGATCCACGGCGGGGTGCGCTGGAACAGGTCCAGGTGGGCCACCTGCGGCGCAATCTGCGGCACGAACTGAATGGCACTGGCGCCGGTGCCGATCACCGCCACGCGCTTGCCCTTCAATGAATACTCGTGGTCCCACTGCTGGGAGTGGAAGCGCTTGCCCTTGAAGCTGTCCAGGCCCGGAATATCCGGCAGTGCCGGGCGCGACAGGCCGCCCATTCCCGACACCAGCACCCGCGCACTCACCTGGCGGCCATTGCTGAAGCTCAGGCTCCAGCGCTGTTGCGCCTCATCAAATACCGCCTTCTCCAGGCCCATGCCAAAGCGCAGGAACGGCGCCAGTTCGAAGCGCCGGGCGCACTGCTCCAGGTAGGCGCGAATCTCCGCCTGTGGCGCAAATTGCCGGGTCCAGTCCGGGTTGGGCGCAAAGGAAAACGAATAGACATGGGATTGCACGTCGCAGGCGCAACCGGGGTAGTGGTTGTCCCGCCAGGTGCCGCCGAGAGCATCGGCCTGTTCGGCAATAAAGAAGTCGTGGAACCCGGCTTCCTTGAGTTTGATCGCCATGCACAGCCCGGCAAATCCGGAACCGATGATGGCGATGTCGATGGTGTCATGGGCATTCATAGGCTGTCCCTCGTGGGCCGGTGGCGCCTTACGGGTGTCGACATCGGATGTGCTCCTTGTTTTTGTTTTGGCTTTTTAGATAGAACACCATTGCAAAGGAAAATTGAATTATTTATTTTAAAAAAGATTTTAAATAATCTACCTGAAAATATCGTCTAGGCTACGACCCAGTTCCTCATGTGCGACTTATCCGACGGACGAGAGCTTGTACGCACACAGTTAAGGTCCAGGGTGGACGATGGCTGAGGCCTTGACCAATACCGGTCGGGCCGCCAGCAACGCAGGGATGCAGAGGACCGAGCTATGGCTGTCGAGTGGGTTGTCGCTGCGGGTGTGTGTGTAGGGTTAAGCGTAGTGTTGTGGGCCTTCAGTGCCCGGATGACACGGCGTATAGAGGCTGCTGTTCCGATCAACGGGCGCTTTCTGGAGATCAACGGCGAGCGCTTTCATTATGTAGACGAGGGCAAGGGCCCACCGCTGGTGATGATCCACGGGCTGATGGGCAGCAGTCGCAACTTGACGTACGCCTTGTCTGCCCAATTGCGTGAGCACTTTCGAGTGATCACCGTGGATCGTCCGGGGTCGGGTTATTCCACCCGGCATGCCGGCACGGCCGCGGACCTGCCTGGCCAGGCCCGGCAAGTCGCCAGCTTTATCCAGACGCTGGACCTGGATAAGCCGCTGGTGCTGGGGCATTCCCTCGGCGGGGCGATCTCCCTGGCACTGGCACTGGACCATCCCCACGCGGTGTCCGGATTGATCCTGGTGGCGCCCCTGACCCATCCCCAGCGCCTGCTGCCGCTGGTGTTTATGTCGTTGGCGATACGCCCGGGATGGCTGCGACGCTTTATGTCGCACACCCTGACCATGCCGATCGGATTGCTGACCAAAGGCTCGGTGGTCAAGGGCGTGTTTGCCCCCGACCCGGCCCCGGAAGACTTCGCCACCCGTGGCGGCGGCTTGTTGGGCATGCGGCCCGAGAACTTCTATGCCGCCTCCACCGAGATCAACCTGGTCAATGATTTCCTGCCGGACATGGTCAAGCGCTACCCGCAGCTGACGTTGCCGATCGGGCTGATCTATGGCGCGCAGGACAAGGTGCTGGATTTCCGCAAACACGGGCAGGCTCTGGCCAGCCTGGTGCCGGGCCTGAAGCTGCAGCTGGTGGAAGGGCGCGGGCATATGTTGCCGATCACGGCCACCGAGCGTGTCGCGGCGGTGGTCGAGCAGATAGCCAAGCGCGTCCGGCCGCCGGAAAGCGCCACGGTGTTGCACCCGCCGTTTGCGTTGGCGAGTAAATAATTGTGCGACTGAACTCGCGGTTCGAACTCGTCAATGCTTGCTCTAGACGCCTGACCAAACGGCTGAAAAAGAGACTGCCCGGTCACGTTCAAAAGGGTTCAAGAAACTAGTTGACGACCTAACGATTCCGCGCTATTTATTTAAAAAAATTATTTCAATGTCTAATTTGAAACAATTTTTGAAATGCCTAAGAGCGAATAAAATAATGAAAAAAACGCCTTTTATCGCATGGTTGAATTCTCGGGGCAGTCACCGCTCCGTGTACCTGTCCAGTGTTGATTTTTGCTCCCTGCCTACCTGCGTCGTGCGGAGGCTGCCATGAATCAGACCCTGGCTGCCCCGAACGTCTGGACCGACGGCAAGCGCCACCTGTGGTGGCTCGGCATCATGCCCCTGGCAACCCCAATTCTCTCTGGTGCCCTGGCCATCACTACCGGCGTGCAACAACTGTGGTGGGTCGGTGTGCTGGTGATCTTCGGCCTGATCCCGCTGATCGACGGCCTGCTGGGTGAAGACGTCAGTAACCCGCCCGAGTCCGCCGTCAGCAACCTCGAATCCCAAAGCTACTACCGCTGGATCGTCTACACCGGCGTGCTGTTTGTCATCTCATCCCTGGTGGTCACCGGGTGGCTGGCCGCAGGCGGTATCGACTGGATTATCAATGGTGGCCTGTTGCATGCCACCGCCACCCTGGACCCGTCGAGCTGGCTGGCGAAAACCGCCGCGTTCATCACCGCGCGCACCGAGCTGCATGGCCAGGTGAGCTGGTTCACCTACCTGGGCATGGCAATGTCCACTGGCGCTGCCACCGGCATCGCCATCAACACCGCCCATGAGCTGGGGCACAAGCCGCGCCTGCTGGAAGTCGTGCTGGCCAAGATCACCCTGGCGCCGACCTTCTACGGGCACTTCTACACCGAACACAACCGTGGCCACCACGTGCGCGTCGCCACCCCGGAAGACCCGGCCAGTTCGCGGTTGGGGGAGAGCTTCTGGGCCTTCCTGCCGCGCTCGGTATGGTTCAGCGCACGCTCGGCGTGGAACCTGGAACGTGAACGCCTGCGCAAACTCAGCCTGCCGGCCTGGCACTGGAAGAACGCCGTACTCAGCGCCTGGATGTACAGTGTGGTGTTGTGGGGCGCGATGATTGCCTGGCTGGGCGCGGCAGTGATTCCATTCCTGATCATCCAGGGCATCTACGGTTTCTCGCTGCTGGAAGTGGTGAACTATGTCGAGCACTACGGCCTGAAACGCCAGAAGTTGCCCAACGGTCGTTATGAACGTTGCTCGCCACGCCATTCCTGGAACAGTAATCGGATTGTCACCAATATCTTTCTGTTCCAACTGCAGCGGCACTCCGACCATCACGCCAACCCAACCAGAAGTTATCAGTCACTGCGTCATTTTGATGAATCGCCGCAACTCCCATACGGTTATGCCAGCATGATTGTCTGGGCGTATGTACCGTACTTGTGGCGACGACGCATGGATCACCGGGTACTTAATCATTACGCCGGGGATATTACCCTGACCAATCTTCAACCTTCACAGCGTTTGAAGTACCTGGAGAAGTACAGCAACACCACCAGACCCTTCTAACGAAAGCAGTCAGTTGTAGGGCGTACTCGGGATCTGTGCATCGCGCAGGTTTTCATCGCCCAGGCTTTACCGGTTTCGAGTACGGCTTAGTTGCAAGACAGTTGTTTGACCCGAACAAAAATAAAATGAAGGGAAGGACGTACACCATGCAAACCCCTGCCAAGTTCACCACGCACATTGTATTGGCCGCGCTGGGCCTGATCGTTTACCACCAGGCCCAGGCCGCCCGTATCGAACCTGCCGGCAGCGCGTTTACTGCCCAGGGCCCCATCAGCTTTTCCAAAGGCGCGCTGATCAGCGCGGATTGCACCATCAAGGTCGCCGGCAAAGTGGCGGCGGATGGGTCGTCAGTAAATGTCGACAAAGTTGAGTTCGACGGCGGCCTCAAGTGCAGCCGGGTCGAAGCCATCAACTTGCCGTGGGTATTGGTGGCTAAAGATACCAGGAGCGGCTCGATGTCGAAGATCGCCGTGGATGTGCATGCCTTTGGTTTGGGCGGTAAGTGCGGGCCTTCTACTGCCGATGGAACCTGGGATAACGCCACCGGCAAGCTGGAAGCGTCGAATGTGCCTATCGGCGAAGACTGCAAGATCAAGACGGTGTCGATCAAGATGCCGCCGAGTTTCAAAGTTATTGAGTAACAGTGGGATGTTGTAGCGGTAATTGAATTGAAATTTGGCTGGAAAGGGAAGTTCTGCAGATTCACCGTGACCTCTCGATCATGGCCATTACCCCTGGCGAAATGACTCGCCATAACATGTGAGGAAAAATAATGAAAAGCTTGAAAACCCTCGTGTCTTTGACTGCTTTGACTGTTTGCATGGGTGCTGCTTCGATGGCCAGTGCGGCGTCTTTCAGCCCTATTGGTGCAAGCATCACCGCTAACGGCAGCATTACGGTCAAATCGCCGTCGTCGTTTCAGCAGCCAGTGACTTGCAACATTCTTTTCCAGGGTGTTGTTAACGCCGATGGTACTGCCAATATCAATAGCGCCACCGTATCGGGTTCCAACAGCCTGTGCGCATTGCCCAAGATGACTAACCTGCCATGGAAACTATCGGCTACCTCCGTTACTGCGGGTACCGTGACCAACGTTGGCTACACCATCGCAGGTGCACCGCCAATCATTCCTGCCACCAACTGCGGCCCGACCACTATTGCCGTGGGCCTGGCGTCAACTGCCAGCCCAGCTTCCAGCACGATCACTGCAACCAACCAGACGCTGACCGGCAGTTGCACCGTGGTGTCGCTGAGCCTCACCGCACCGGGTGCCGTGGTAATTCCTTGATAGGCGTACTCCGTAAAAAGGGTTGATCACCCCGATGGAAGGCAGGCGCCTCGCGAGAGGCGCTTGTTCAGGGATGGACAGCCAACGGATCGGCTGACAACACCGTTCATTGCGCTTGGTGAATACGTCACCAGACAGGTGGAAAAACATGGAAAGCTTGAAAACGTTCGTGGGTGCTACTGCTGTTGCAATGTGCATTTGTGCGGCTTCGATGGCCAACGCGGCGTCTTTCATTCCTGCCGACCAATCATTTACCACCGTTAACGGCACCCTGACGCTGAAGTCGCCGTCTTCGATGAGGACACCTGTAACGTGTAATATCCAGTTTGTTGGGCGGGTATCCCACGATGGTTCCACGGCAAGTCTGACCAGTGTTTATATCGCCGGCAGCAACGCCCTGTGTGCCATGTATCGTGTCAGTAACTTGCCATGGGTATTGAGTCCAACAGCCAGTGCTTTCGGCGCATTATCTAATGTCAGTTTCACTGTGGCGAGCCTTCCGCCAATCATTCCTGGTACTAACTGCGGTCCTGCAACTATTAGCGTTTCTCTCTTCAATAACACCGATGGCTTAAATCTTTATGCAATCAATCAGGTACTTCCCGGTAGCTGTGAAGTTGTGTCGATGCGCTTCGCAATGCCATACCTGATGATAAATCCTTGATAAACGAATTTTGATCGGCTTGCGCCTCAGGCGAGGTGTCTGGCCATGTAACTGATGCCGGCGGAGCCGGTGGATAACAATAAAAAGTCTGGGGACTAAGACAATGCAAAGCCTTACCACACGTATTTCTCTAACTGCGCTGCTGCTTGGCCTGGCATTCACATCCTCAATGACCCACGCGGCATCGTTTGCCCAGGCGGGCGCCGCATTTACTGCCACTGGCTCGATCTCTACCGCAGTAAAACTTTTGGTATGGACACCCGTCCCTTGCACTGTCGCGCTGACCGGAAAGGTCGCTTCCGACGGTTCAAGTGCGACCATCACCGGTGCCACTTTTACGGGCAACGCACTGTGCGGAGTTTCCGGGCCGCTTAATCTGCCGTGGACCCTCGTACCGACGAATGCCAGCACCGCAACACTTTCAGGTTTCGCCGAGAAGTTCTTCTCCGACACGTGCGCGTCTCCAAGTACGTTGACCACGCAATGGAGTGCTGCTGATAACACCTTTAGCCTCCTTAGCCCTCACACCGTAGGCGACAGCTGCCGAATCACGGCATTCAGTTTCAAGCCTTCGCCAGTCCTCACGATTAGTCCTTGAACTTGATCATCAGGTCAAAGGTTGAAATATGCCCCTGAACGGGCAAACGAAGCAGCAAGACGAGCCGGCTCGAGCAGGCTCAGTTTGATAACAATAAGGAGTGCCGCATGAATAATAAAAAACAACAGGTGCAGGCTGTATTGGGGCTCGCATTGCTGGGGGGGCTGATGATTACCGCTCCGGCGCAGGCAGGTGGTTTTGCTACCCCGACCTATGGCGCGCAGGGCTGGGGCCGTGCCTTTGGTGGTGGTTCGCTGTTCAAGGATGACCCTTCAGCTGCGTACAACAACCCGGCTGCCATGGCATTTATTGATCACACTATCGTGCAGCAAACCGTCGACTACGCCCGCGTCAATATCAAGTACAAGGGCAGTGCTTACGACTACAAGGGAGATCCGAGCAGTTCCAGCGTCATTGATCCGTTGACAGGTATACCTACCTCAACCCCGCGCACAGGCAACGGCGGCGAAGCAGGCTTCACCGCTTGGCTGCCTACCGGCTTTGCGGTGATTCCGCTCAATGACCGTTTTGCGCTCGGCTTTAGCGCTGTTGTCCCTCAAGGCATGAAAAGTACCTGGGACCCGGACTGGAAGGGTCGCGACTTCGCCGTCGACACCAAGATCGAAACGGTGGGTGTGACGGGCTCGCTGTCGTTCAAGGTCAACGACCAGTTCTCCATTGGTGGTGGCGCCATCGTGCAGCACAGTAGTGGCTTCGTCAGCCAGAACGTCGACCTGCTGGCAGCGGCGGCCTTGTCGCCAGGATTGGGCGGTGCACCCTTTCCTTCGGGGGTTGGGCATGCCTTGATGCGGGTCAAGGTAGATAACACCTCTGTCGGCTGGTTTGCCGGCGTGGTCTGGAAGCCAACGCTGCAGGATACTGTTGGCCTGAACTACCACGCCAAGATCAAGAACAAGCTGGAGGGTAACTACAATATCTATGCCGATGACGGCTCCAGAAGCCTGATGACCGATATCAACCCTGCTTTCGGCAAAACCCTGGTAGAGCAGGCGTACCCGGGCCTGCATCTGTACCCGGATGGCGCCAACGCCTCAACCCAGCTGGATATTCCGGCCAATGCCGCGATTGATTGGGTGCACGTGTTCAATGACCGCTTCACCCTGGGTGTCAGCGCCATGTGGACGCAATGGTCTTCGTTCAAGGACCTGACCCTGAAGTCCGACGGCAGCACCATCGTGTCGATTCCCTACAAGTACCGTGACGTCTGGATGCTGTCGGTGGGCGGTGACTACAAACTCACCGACGACTGGACCGTGCGTGCCGGTGTCGCCAATGACCAGACTCCAACCCGTAACTCCACACGTGACCCACGTATTCCTGACGGTGACCGCTGGTTTGCTTCCCTGGGGCTGAGCTACGCCGTAAGAGCTATTCCGGGGCTGACCCTGGACGGTGCGTACTCCCGGCAGTTTGTGGAAGAGGTCAAGTTGAAGACGCAGAACGTCGATCGTCTCGGCGGCGCACGCCTGGATGGCAAGGTCGACAGCAAAGGGGAGGTGGTCAGCTTATCAGCGACTTACGCGTTCTGATCGCGTGCAGTGAAGTGAATTGACTAGCCGATAAAGGAGGGCAGCAAGCGCATCTTGCTGCTCTTCCGGCATTTCTCACGTGCTCCCTTTGATCCATCAGGCTGACTTGCTCAGCCCTTGATTTTTTCGCCCAAGCATTAAATAAAAATTTCAAAACAAAATTTGAATTTATCTTTTCAAGTTTGTAGTGTGGCTTTACGTCACAGGTCATTCCGATCTGCCCGGGCGTTGGCCGTACCCTGAATTGAGTAGAGGTATCCCCATGGTTATCTGGTTATTGGCGGGACTCGCAGCAGCAATTGCCCTGGCGTATCGACAAGCCGCTGCCACCCTCTGGCTGGGTGCCGGCCTGGTCTGGCTGGCGGCCGGTTACCTGTTCAACGCAGTCGCCGGTTTCGGCGCCGGCGTCGTGGCGGTGCTGGTGGTGTTGCCCGCGCTGCTGCTGACGATCAAACCCCTGCGCCGCACCCTGTTGACCAGCAAGGCCCTGGGCCTTTTTCGCGGCATCATGCCGGCGATGTCCGACACCGAGCGTGCTGCCATCGAGTCCGGCACCGTGTGGTGGGACGCCGAGCTGTTCAGCGGCAAACCCCGCTGGGAACGCCTGCTGCAAGCCGCACCGGCCAGCCTCAGCGCTGAAGAACAGGCCTTCCTCGACAACGAAGTGGAGACCCTGTGCGACATGTCCAACGACTGGGAAACCACCCAGGTCTGGCAAGACATGTCCCCCGAAGGCTGGCAGTACACCAAGGATGCCGGCTTCCTCGGCATGATCATTCCCAAGCAATACGGCGGCAAAGGCTTCTCCCACTATGCGCATTCGCAAGTGGTGATGAAGCTCTCGACCCGCTGCTCGGCGGCGGCGATTTCAGTGATGGTGCCCAACTCCCTGGGCCCGGCCGAACTGCTGCTGCACTACGGCACCGACGCCCAGCGCAACTACTACCTGCCACGCCTGGCACGGGGCGAAGACATCCCGTGCTTCGCCCTGACCAGCCCGTATGCCGGCTCCGACGCCGGCGCGATTCCAGACCTGGGCATCGTCTGCAAGGGCATGCACGAAGGCGAGGAAGTACTGGGTTTCCGTGTGACCTGGGACAAGCGCTACATCACCCTCGGCCCAATCGCCACCGTGCTCGGCCTGGCCTTCCGCGCCGAAGACCCGGACGGTCTGCTCGGCCAGCCGGGTTCCCTGGGCATCACCTGCGCGTTGATCCCCACCACCCATCCGGGGGTGAACAGCGGCCGGCGTCACTGGCCACTCAACGCGGTATTCCAGAACGGCCCGACCACCGGCAAGGATGTGTTTATCCCGCTGGAATGGGTGATCGGCGGCCGCGAGCAAGTCGGCAACGGCTGGCGCATGCTGATGGAATGCCTGGCGGCTGGCCGGGCGATTTCCCTGCCGTCGGCCAACGTCGGCCTGGGCAAGGTGGCTGTGCGCGGCACCACCGCTTATGCGGCGATGCGCAAGCAATTCGGCCTGCCCATCGGCAAGTTCGAAGGCGTGCAGGCGCCCCTGGCGCGCATGGCCGGGCATTTGTATGCCTGCGACGCGGTGCGCAAGGTCTCGGTAGCGTCATTGGATGCCGGTGAAAAACCCTCGGTGATCTCGGCCATCGCCAAGTATCACGTTACCGAGCGGGCACGCATCATCGTCAACGACGGCATGGACATCGTGGCCGGCAAGGGCATCTGCATGGGGCCCAACAACTTCCTCGCCCGGGCCTACCAGCAAAGCCCCATCGCCATCACGGTGGAGGGCGCGAACATCATGACTCGCTGCCTGATCATCTACGGCCAGGGCCTGATCCGCTGCCATCCGTATGTGTTCCGCGAGATGGAAGCGGCGCGCAATACGGACCGGCGCAAGGCCCTGGTGGACTTCGACAGCGCAATGTTCGGTCACCTGAGCTTCGTGCTGGCCAATACCGTGCGTGCCGCAGTGTATTCGCTGACGGGCGGACGGCTGATTTCCGTGCCGGGCAAGACCGATCCGGCGCTGGCGTCCTACTACCGCCAGGCCAATCGGCTGTCGGTGGTGTTGGCGTTGATCTCGGACATTTCCATGGGCGTGCTGGGCGGTGCCCTCAAGCGCAAGGAAAGCATCACCGGGCGGCTGGGGGACATTCTGTCCCAGCTGTACATCCTATCCTGCGTGCTCAAGCGTTTTGAGGATGATGGCCGGCCACAGGCAGATTTGCCGCTGGTGCATTGGGCGGCCCAGGACGCGTTGCTGCGCGCCCATGAGGCCCTGGCCGAAGTGCTCGACAACTACCCGTCGAAAGCCGCGGCGGCGGTGGTGCGTGGCTTGACGTTCCCGTTCGGTATTCCACAGCGCAAACCGTCGGATCGCCTGTTGGCCCAAGTGGCGGAGCTGGTGCAGGTGCCGGGGGAAACCCGCGACCGCTTGCTGGGCAATTCCTACATTCCTCGGCCGGAAATCGACAAGCTGGCTTACGGCGAGCTGGCCTTGCGCCTGTTGCCGCAAGTGGAGCTGATCGAGGCGCGGCTCAAGGGGGCGATTAAGCAAGGCCTGATCGAGCCAATGCCGATTTCCAGTGCGGCGTTTACTCCGTGGCGAGTCAAGGCGCGGGCGCTGGACCTGATCAGCGAGGAAGACGACAGCTTGCTCGCGCGCTATGTGGAATATGGCGATCACGCGATCCAGGTGGACGACTTCCCGCAGGACTTCGGTTTGCTGGAAGCCTTGCAACAGCGCCAGCAGGCGCTGGAACAGGCCGCCAAACCGAGCGCAAGACGCCGCGCCAACCAAGGCGAAAACGCGCCGGTCAACTGACTGGAACTGGAGGAACACGACCCCTGTAGGAGCTGGCTTGCCTGCGATAGCGTTGGTTCAGTGCCAGATGTGTTGGCTGACACACCGCAATCGCAGGCAAGCCAGCTCCTACAAGGATCGGGTTTCCATGGCAACACCGTGTTTGTGAGTGAATTTATCCATGAGTGACAGCTACCTCTCTTTCGTCAATTCCCCCTGGGGAGCCTGGTTGGCCCGCACTGCCGGGCTGCCCCAACCCCTGGCATTGCAACGTCACCGCAGCGGCCAGCAAGGCCTGGCCAACCCGGTAATCGTCGCGGGGGTAGGGCGCCTGGGGGCGCAAATCCAGCGCATCTTCACCGCCACCGATACAGTGACCGCCACCGCTGCGACCCTCAAGGCACCCTCCACGGTCAAGGTCCAGGGCGCGGTGTTCGACGCCAGCGACATTGCCGACCTCAAGCAGTTGGACGAGCTCTACGAATTCTTCCACGCCAACGCCAGGCGCCTTGGGCAGCACGCCCGGGTGGTGGTGCTCGGCACCGCGCCGGAGTTGTGCAAGGACCTGCCCCAGGCCATTGCCCAGCGTGCCCTTGAGGGCCTGGTGCGTTCGTTGGCCAAGGAGTTGCGCCGGGCGATCACCGTGCAGTTGATCTACGTCGCACCGGGTGCCGAGGACGGGCTGGAAAGCAGCCTGCGGTTCTTCCTGTCGCGGCGCTCGGCCTATGTCTCGGGGCAGGTGGTGCGCCTCGAAAAACCCGTCGATAGCCCAACCGAAATCAACTGGGACAAACCCCTCGGCGGCCGCCGTGCCCTGGTCACCGGCGCCTCCCGTGGCATCGGCCTGGCAATCGCCCAGGTGCTGGCCCGCGATGGAGCCCATGTGGTCTGCGTGGATGTGCCCCAGGCCCAGGATTCGCTGCAACAGGCGGCCGGCAGTGTCGCAGGCACCGCACTGGCACTGGACATCACCGCCACCGATGCCGCGCAGCAGTTGCACGCCCATGTCAGCCAACACGGTGCATTCGACGTGGTGGTGCACAACGCCGGGATTACCCGCGACAAGACCATCGCCAAGATGACTGAGACCGCGTGGCGCAGCGTACTGGCGGTCAACCTGGAAGCACCGTTGCACCTGAGCACGGCGCTGCTGGAAAGCCAGGGCCTGAATCCGGGCGGGCGGATCGTGTGTGTCTCATCGATTTCCGGTATCGCCGGCAACCTCGGGCAAAGCAACTACGCCACCTCCAAGGCCGGGGTGATCGGCCTGGTACAAGGCCTGGCCCCGCAGGCGGCGGCGCAGCAAGTGACGGTGAATGCCGTGGCACCGGGCTTTATCGAAACCCAGATGACCGCGAAGATCCCGCTGATGATTCGCGAAGCGGGGCGGCGGATGAACTCGATGTCCCAGGGCGGGCAACCCATCGACGTGGCAGAAACCATCGCCTGGCTGGCGCATCCGGCATCCGGCGGGGTCAATGGCCAGGTGGTGCGGGTCTGCGGCCAAAGCCTGTTGGGAGCCTGAGCATGGACTATGTGACGCAGATTATTGAGCCGCCGCCCTCGCGCTCGCGGCTGTTGCTGGACGGGGTATTGGGGCTGCGCAAACCGAAGCTGGAAGGCGAGCCGACGTTGCCGAAAGAACGCCTGGTGCGTTCGGCCGTCGAGCTGTCTGCCCAAGGGATCGCGGCTTACGGTCGGGCCTGTGGTTTCCGCCATGAGCAAGGCGTGCCGCTGTCCTATCCCCATGTGCTGGCGTTCCCCTTGCACCTGATGCTGCTGACCCGCCCGAGTTTCCCGTACCCGGCCAGCGGCATGGTGCATTTGGCCAATCGCATCCGCCAGCATCGACGGCTGGAGGCGGGCCAGGCCTTGCGCCTGGAGGTGTATTGCGAACGCTGGGTCGCCCATCCGAAAGGCCAGGCGCTGAGCATCGCCACCCGTGGCTACAGCGCGGGCGCCCTGGTGTGGGAGAGCGACAGCCTGTACCTGCGCCGTGACGTAAACGCGCCGGTTGGCGAGCCGTGGGACGACGCGTTGCCCTTGCAGGAAGAAGGTTTGCTGCGCACTCAACGCTGGGTGCTGCCGGCGGATCTGGGGCGGCGTTTCGCCAGGGTCTCGGGGGATTTCAACCCCATTCATACCTCGGTGATCGGCGCCCGATTGTTCGGATTTCGCCGGGCCATCGCCCACGGCATGTGGACCCTGGGCCGCGCCCTGGCCGCCCAGCAACCCCCCGGCGGACTGGACCAGGCCGAGGCCCATTGCGACTTCAAGCTGCCGATCTTCCTGCCTGGCCAGGTGGCGCTGTGGAACGTTCCGCCAACCGGCCCGCGCCGTGAGTTTGAAGTGCGTAATTTCGCCGGTGACAAACCCCATATGCGTGGGCTGTTTATCTGGAATGAGACCGATCGATGAGTGACTACAGTTTCAACCCGGCCCCGACGCGCCGCGTGGCGATTATCGGCGGCAACCGTATCCCGTTCGCCCGCTCCAACACCGTGTACGCCCATGACAGCAACCAGGATCTGCTGGTCGCCGCCCTGCAAGGCCTGGTGGACCGCTACAACCTTCACGGCCTGCGCCTGGGCGAGTTTGCCGCGGGTGCGGTGATCAAGCATTCCCGGGATTTCAACCTGGCCCGGGAAAGCCTGCTGTCTACCACACTGTCTCCCGAAACCCCGGCTTACGACCTGCAACAAGCCTGCGGCACCGGCCTGGAAGCGGCGTTGCTGGTGGCGAACAAGATCGCCCTTGGGCAGATCGAAGTGGGCGTTGCCGGTGGTTCCGACACCACCTCCGACGCGCCCATCGGCATCAACGAGTCCCTGCGCCGCACCTTGCTTTCAGCCAACCGCGCCAAGGGCACCGGCGCCAGGTTGAAGGCCTTGGTGGGGGTGCGCCCGTCGATGTTTTTCAAGCCGCTGCTGCCGCGCAATGGCGAGCCGCGCACCGGCTTGTCCATGGGTGAACACTGCGAGGAAATGGCCAAGCGCTGGCAGATCAAGCGCCTGGCCCAGGACGAGTTGACCCTCACCAGCCACCAGCGGCTGGATGCGGCGTACAAGCAGGGTTTCTTCGATGATTTGATCAGCCCGTATCGCGGCCTGGCCCGGGACAACAACCTGCGGGCCGACGCCAGCCTGGAGAAACTTGCCGGCTTGTCCCCGGCCTACGACCGCCAGAACGGCACGCTCACCGCCGGCAACTCCACGCCCCTGACTGACGGCGCGTCGGTGGTGCTGCTGGCCAGCGAGGAATGGGCCGCCGAACGCGGCTTGCCCGTATTGGCGTACCTGCGAACCGGTGAAACCGCTGCGGTGAATTTCGTCGACGGCACCGAAGGCCTGCTGATGGCGCCGGCCTACGCCGTGCCACGCATGCTCAAGCGCGAGGGCCTGACGTTCGCCGACTTCGATCTGTTCGAGATCCACGAAGCCTTCGCCGCCCAGGTGCTGTGCACCCTCAAGGCCTGGGAAGATCCGGATTACTGCCGCGACCGCCTGGGTCTCGACGCGCCGCTGGGCAGCATCGACCGCAGCAAAATGAACGTCAACGGCGGCTCCCTCGGCTGCGGCCACCCCTTCGCCGCCACCGGTGGCCGGCAACTCGCGGCACTGGCCAAGGCGATCCACCAGCGTGGCGGCGGCCGCGGCCTGATTTCGATCTGCGCGGCGGGTGGGTTGGGCATTACCGCTATCGTCGAAAAGTAGTTCCCACCATAAAAACAACAAGGAGACTGCCATGAACGCTGTAAGCCTGGAACAGACCGAACGCCTCTGGTTGAACGCTTACCTGCCCGGCGTACCGGCAGACATCGACGCCGGCATCGAGGATTACCCGTCGTTGCGCGAGGTGTTCCTGGAGCACCTGCACAAATTCCGCGACCGCGTGGCCTACGTCAGCATCGGCACCGAAATGACCTACGCCGACTGGGAGGTGCAGGGCATCGCCTTTGCTGCGTGGCTGCAAGCCCAGGGTGTGAAGAAGGGCGACCGGGTGGCGTTGATGATGCCCAACTGCTTGCAGTACCCGATCTGCCTGCTGGGCACGATTCTCGCGGGTGCGGTGGTGGTCAACGTCAACCCGCTGTACACCGCCCGGGAGCTGCAGCATTTGCTCAAGGACAGTGGCGCAGAGACCCTGGTGATCTTCGAAAACTTCGCCCACACCCTGGAGAAGGTGGTGGCCGCCAGTACCGTCAAACGTGTGGTGATCGCGGCCATCGGTGACCTGCTCGGCACCTTCAAGGGCGCGGCGATGAACTTCATCCTGCGCAGCGTGCAGAAGCAGGTGCCGCGTTTCAACCTGCCGGGGGCCGTGCGTTTCAACCAGGTGTTGAAACAGGGACGCGGGCAAACCCATCTCGCCGTGCCGATGAACCGCGAAGACCTGGCCTTCCTGCAATACACCGGCGGCACTACCGGCGATGCCAAGGGCGTCATGCTCAGCCACCGCAACATCATCGCCAACCTGTTGCAGGCCAAGGCGTGGGTCGGTGATCAGCTTGATCAGAACCAGCAGGAAACCAACGTCACCCTGCTGCCGCTGTACCACATCTTTTCCCTGACGGTGAACTGCCTGATGTTCATGTGCCTGGGCGGGCGCAACATCCTGATCGCCAACCCACGGGATGTGAAGCGGGTGCAGATGATCCTGCGCAAGGAGCGTTTCAACGGGATTGCCGGGGTGAATACGCTGTTCAACGGCCTGCTGGAAAACAAGGAATTCTGCGCCCGGGATTTTTCCGATTTGCGCATGGTGATCGCCGGCGGCATGGCCACCCATACCGCTGTGGCCAAGCGCTGGAAGGAAGTCACCGGCTTGCCGATCATCGAAGGCTACGGCCTCACTGAATGTTCGCCGGTGGTGAGCATCAGCCCCATCGACATCTCACGCATGCGCGAGATGGAATTCACTGGCAGCATCGGTGTGCCGTTGCCGTCGACCTGGGTGCGGTTCATTCGTGAGGACGGTGAGTTGGCGGAACTGGGCGAGCAGGGCGAACTGCAAGTACGCGGCCCGCAGGTGATGCAGGGTTACTGGAAACGCCCGGCGGAAACCGCCGAGGTGCTGGATGCCGAAGGGTGGCTGTCTACCGGGGACATCGGGGTGATGAATGAGCAGGGCTTCATCCGCCTGGTGGACCGCAAGAAAGACATGATCCTGGTGTCCGGGTTCAACGTGTACCCCAACGAGATCGAAGACGTGGTGGCGTTGCATCCGGGCGTGGCGGAAGTGGCGGCGATCGGGGTTGAGGATGGGGTGACCGGCGAGCGGGTCAAAATCATCGTGGTGCGCAAGGACCCAAGCTTGACCCAGGAGCAGATTCTGGCGCATTGCCGGGAATATTTGACGGGGTACAAGGTGCCGCGGTTTGTCGAGTTTCGTACTGAAGAGTTGCCCAAGACGACGGTGGGCAAGGTGTTGCGCCGGGCACTGCGCTAAGCCTGAGTGAACGCGGTCAAAAATGTGGGAGCGGGCTTGCTCGCGAATGCGGCGGAACAGTCGATGGAGATGTTGACTAACAGACCGCATTCGCGAGCAAGCCCGCTCCCACATTTGATCTTTGGTGGCTGAACGGTCGCAGTCAGTCGTCGAACCCCACCTGCTCATGAATCTCATCGACCTTCAATTCCAGCCGATACGCCACGGCAATAAACAACGCCTGGCACAGGCACAGCGTCGCACTCAGTGATCTGAACGCAAACGACGAGCCTTCATTCACCAGCAACACCGTGCTCGCCCGCTTGGCCAGGGGCGACAGGTTGCTGTCGGTAATGATCAGGGTCTTGGCCTGATGGTGCTGGGCAATCCGCAGGCAGTGCTGGGTTTCCTTGCCGTAGGGCGTAAAGCTGATGGCAATCACCAGGTCGTTGGCCCGCACACTGCGCATCTGCTCGCGATAGCTGCCGCCCAACCCCGAGACCAGATGGATGCGCTTGTTGGTGTGCTGCAGGTTGTACACCAGGTAGTCCGCCACGGCGAACGAGCGGCGCACGCCCACCACGTAGATATTGTCGGCATTCACCACCAGGTCCACGGCCTTGTCGAAGGCTGCGTCATCCAGTTCCAGCCCCAGGCGCTCGATCCCGGAGAGGGTGGCATTCACGCACTCACGCGCCAGGTCGCCGCCGCTGGCTTTCTGCGACTTGTTGGCGATCATGCTGCGGATGCGTTGCTGGTAGTTCTGCACCGGCGTGGTCTTGTGGGTGTAGGCCTCGCGGAACAGCGCCTGCATTTCACTGAAACCACTGAACCCGAAACGCTGGGAAAACCGCACGATGGCCGACGGGTGCACTTCGCATTCACGGGCGATGTCGCTGATGCGGTCGACCATGATCCGGTCGCTCTGCTGGCTCATGTAGCTGGCGATGCGCTTGAGCTGGCGCGGCAGGCTCTCGTATTCATCGGTGATCAGCTGCAACAACCGCTCGGCGTTCAGCGGCGGGCTGGCGAGTGCGTCTTCCGGGGCGCTCTGGGACATAGGGAATCCTTCTGGCTTGTTCTTATAGGGCGCGTCGAGGCGCCCCTGACAATAAGTCGATGTGCGCAAGTCTACAGGGTAGGCGCAAAAAAATACCTCGGCATCCCGCCCCACGGTGCAGCTGAAACGATGCACTGCGGCTGGAACATACCGATGATGGCGTATTGGAAAATATATTCCACAAAAAATATTTATAGAATAAATATTGATTGGCGTCACCAGACGTTCTAGTCTGCTTGCACCAAGAGCGTATGCCGCCACCGCGACGGCACACGCAGGCTGATAAAAATAACAGGAGCCAGCATGGGCCAGACTCGTTTTGCCAGTGGGCGTCAATTGGATCTGATTTGCCTGGGACGCCTGGGCGTCGACCTTTACGCACAACAAGTGGGTGCACGGCTGGAGGATGTCTCGAGCTTCGCCAAGTACCTCGGCGGTTCCTCCGCCAACATCGCGTTCGGCACCGCGCGGCTGGGGCTCAAGTCGGCGATGTTGAGCCGGGTAGGGGACGACCACATGGGGCGTTTCCTGCTGGAGTCCCTGGCCCGCGAAGGCTGTGACGTCAGCGGCATCAAGGTCGACCCGGAACGCCTCACCGCCCTGGTGCTGCTGGGCCTCAAGGACCGCGAAACCTTCCCGCTGGTGTTCTACCGCGAGAACTGCGCCGACATGGCCCTGCGCGCCGAAGACATCAGTGAAGCGTTCATTGCTTCCAGCAAGGCGCTGCTGATCACCGGTACCCACTTCTCCACCGACGGCGTGTACAAGGCCAGCATCCAGGCCCTGGACTACGCCGAGAAGCACAACGTCAAACGCGTGCTCGACATCGACTACCGCCCGGTGCTCTGGGGCCTGGCCGGCAAGGCCGATGGCGAAACCCGGTTTGTGGCCGACCAGAATGTCAGCCAGCACGTGCAGAAAATCCTCCCGCGTTTTGACCTGATCGTCGGCACCGAAGAAGAATTCCTGATTGCCGGTGGCAGTGAAGATTTGCTCACGGCATTGCGCACGGTGCGTGGCCTGACCTCGGCCACCCTGGTGGTCAAGCTTGGCCCCCAGGGCTGCACGGTGATCCACGGCGATATCCCGGCCCGCCTTGAAGACGGCGCGATCTACCCCGGGGTACGGGTGGAAGTACTCAACGTGCTGGGCGCCGGCGATGCCTTCATGTCCGGCTTCCTCAGCGGCTGGCTTGAAGACGCCAGCGACGAGCGCTGCAGCCAGTTGGCGAATGCCTGCGGCGGCCTGGTGGTGTCGCGCCATGCCTGCGCGCCGGCCATGCCGACCCGCGCCGAACTCGATTACCTGTTCAACAGCCCGGTGCCGATTACCCGCCCGGACCAGGACGCGGTGCTGCAACGCCTGCACCAGGTCAGCGTGCCGCGCAAGGTCTGGAAGCAGCTGTTTGTATTTGCCTTCGACCACCGCTGGCAGTTGGTGGAACTGGCACAAAAGGGCGGCCAGGACCCGGCGCGCATCAGCGCCCTGAAGCAACTGTTCATCCAGGCCGTGGAACGGGTTGAAAGCAAACTGGCGGAGCAGGGCGTCGAGGCTGACGTCGGGATTCTGGCCGACCAACGCTTCGGCCAGGACGCGCTGAACGCCGCCAGCGGTCGCGGCTGGTGGATCGCCCGCCCGGTGGAAGTCCAGAACTCACGGCCGCTGGCCTTTGAACACGGGCGCTCGGTGGGCAGCAACCTGATTGCCTGGCCCCGGGAGCAGATCATCAAGTGCCTGGTGCAATTTCACCCCGATGACGAGCCATTGCTGCGCCTGGAACAGGAAGCGCAACTCAAGGCCCTGTATCAGGCGTCCCTGGTCAGCGGCCATGAGCTGCTGCTGGAAGTCGTGCCCCCCAAGGATCACCCGTCCACCTATCCCGACGTGCTCTATCGCAGCCTCAAGCGCCTGTACAACCTGGGCATCTACCCGGCGTGGTGGAAGATCGAGGCGCAGTCGGCCGCAGACTGGAAAAAGCTCGACGAGCTGATCCAGGAGCGCGATCCCTACTGCCGGGGCGTGGTGCTGCTGGGCCTGAACGCTTCCGCCGAATGCCTGGCCGATGGCTTCCAGCAAGCCAGCCAAAGCCAGACCTGCCGCGGGTTCGCCGTGGGTCGCACGATCTTCCAGGAGCCAAGCCGTGCCTGGCTGGCGGGGGAGATTGACGATCAAGCCTTGATTGAGCAGGTGCAGTGCATCTTTGAGCAGTTGATTAATGCTTGGCGCAGATCTCGAAGTTAAACACGGTCAAATGTGGGAGCGGGCTTGCTCGCGAAAGCGGAGTGTCAGTCGACTGATACACCAACTGAACCACCGCCTTCGCGAGCAAGCCCGCTCCCACATAAAGCAGATCTCAGGCAACTCTGAAAAAACAATAATAGGTGCAGCCATGCCCGCTATCCGAATTGGCATCAACCCGATCTCCTGGAGCAACGACGACCTGCCGGCCCTGGGCGGTGAAACGCCGTTGAGCACGGCCCTCAGCGAAGGCAAGGACATCGGCTACGAAGGCTTTGAACTCAACGGCAAATTCCCCAAGGACGCCAAAGGTGTCGGCGATGTATTGCGCCCCTACGACCTGGCACTGGTCTCCGGCTGGTACTCCAGTCGCCTGGCCCGGCGCTCGGTGGCGGAAGAAATCGAAGCCATCGCCAACCACGTCGAACTGCTGCGTGAAAACGGCGCCAACGTGTTGGTGTATGGAGAAGTCGCCGATTCGATCCAGGGTTCGCCGGTGCGCCTGATCGAACGCCCGCGTTTTCACAGCGAACAGGCCTGGCAGGAATACGCCGACAAACTCACCGAACTGGCGCGTTTCACCCTGTCCCAGGGCGTGCGCCTGGCCTACCACCACCATATGGGTGCCTACGTCGAATCCCCGGAAGACATCGACCAACTGATGCGCCGCACCGGCCCGGAAGTCGGCCTGCTGTTTGATTCGGGCCACTGCTACATGGGCGGCGGCGAGCCTATCGAGGTGCTGCGCAAACACATCGCCCGCATCTGCCACGTGCACTTCAAGGATGTGCGCAAGCCGGTGGTGCAACTGGCGCGCAACCAGATGTGGAGCTTCCCGGATTGCATCGTCAACGGCACCTTCACCGTGCCCGGCGACGGCGATATCGACTTCGCCGCGCTGCTGGACGTGCTGCTGGCTGCCAATTACCAGGGTTGGCTGGTAGTGGAGGCCGAGCAGGATCCTGCCGTGGCGCCGAGCTACATCTATGCGAAGAAGGGTTACGACACCCTGCGCGCACTGTTGAGCGAGAGGACTGGACAATGAGCCTGTTGGTTAAAAGCAGCAAACGCGGGCAAACCATGGTGGCGCTGGAAGAAGGGCGCCTGGAATACGTGGGCTTCGCCGCCTACCGCCTGAGCCTGGGTGAAACCTTGCCAGTCACCGCCGGCGACAAGGAACTGTGCCTGGTGCTGCTCAGCGGCCGGGTGACGATTCAGGGCGAAGGCTTCAACTGGGAAAACCTCGGTGATCGCCACTCCGTCTTCGAAGACAAATCCCCCTACGCCGCCTACCTGCCACCGGGCACCGACGCCCAGGTCACCGCGTTGAGCGACGTACAAATCGCTGTCTGCGCCGCTCCCGGCTCAACCGATGCCGGCCTGGCCCCCCGCCTGATTCGCCCCGAGCAATGCAAGCGCAGCGTACGCGGCAAGGGCGCCAACACCCGCTATGTGTGCGACATCCTGCCCGACAGCGAGCCTGCCCATTCGCTGCTGGTGGTGGAAGTGCGCACGCCGTCCGGTCACTCGTCGAGCTACCCGCCCCACAAGCACGACACCGACGATCTGCCGCACCAGAGCTTTCTCGAAGAAACCTACTACCACCAGATCAACCCGCCCCAGGGCTTTGTGTTCCAGCGGGTCTACACCGACGACCGCAGCATCGACCAGGCCATGGCCGTGGAAAACAGCGACCTGGTGGTGGTGCCCAAGGGGTATCACCCCGTCAGCGTGCCGTATGGCTACGAGTCCTACTACCTGAACGTGATGGCCGGCCCCAAGCGCGCCTGGCATTTCCATAACGACCCGCAGCACAGCTGGCTGCTGGATCTTTAAGCACTTTCGACGGAGAACAATAATGAGCAACGCCCCGGTAATCGGCCATTACATCAACGGCCAGGTGCACGACAGCGCCAGTGAGCGCTTCAGCAATGTGTTCAACCCGGCTACCGGCGAAGTCCAGGCCCGAGTCGGGCTGGCCAGCCAGAAGACCGTCGATGAAGCCGTCGCGTCGGCACTGAAAGCCTTCCCGGCGTGGTCCGAGCAATCATCCCTGCGCCGTTCGCGGGTGCTGTTCAAATTCAAGGAATTGCTCGACCAGCACCACGATGAGCTGGCTGAAATCATCAGCCGCGAACACGGCAAGGTGTTCTCCGACGCCAAGGGCGAAGTCACCCGCGGCATCGAGATCGTCGAGTTCGCCTGCGGTGCGCCAAACCTGTTGAAAACCGATTTCAGCGACAACATCGGCGGCGGCATCGACAACTGGAACCTGCGCCAGCCACTGGGCGTGTGCGCCGGCATCACCCCGTTCAACTTCCCGGTGATGGTGCCGCTGTGGATGATCCCGCTGGCGCTGGCCACCGGTAACTGCTTCATCCTCAAGCCGTCGGAGCGCGACCCGTCCGCCAGTTTGCTGATGGCCCGCCTGCTGACCGAAGCCGGGCTGCCCGACGGTGTGTTCAACGTGGTGCAGGGTGACAAGAGCGCGGTAGACGGCCTGTTGCAGCACCCGGATATCGAGGCGATTTCGTTCGTCGGTTCCACCCCGATTGCCGAGTACATCCACCAGCAGGCCACCCAGCGCGGCAAGCGTGTGCAGGCATTGGGCGGGGCGAAGAACCATATGATCGTGATGCCCGACGCCGACCTGGATCAGGCGGCTGACGCCTTGATCGGCGCAGCGTACGGCTCGGCCGGCGAGCGCTGCATGGCGATCTCGATTGCCGTGGTGGTGGGCGATGTCGGCGACAGGCTGATCGAAAAACTGCTGCCGCGTATCGACCGGTTGAAGGTCGGCAACGGTATGCAAAAAGACAGCGAGATGGGCCCGCTGGTTACCGCCGAACACAAGGCCAAGGTCGAAGGGTTTATCGACCAGGGCGTGGCCCAGGGCGCGAAGCTGATCGTCGACGGTCGTGGCTTCAAGGTGCCGGGCGCGGAGGGTGGTTTCTTCGTCGGTGCGACCTTGTTCGATAACGTCACCACCGAAATGAGCATCTACCAGCAAGAGATTTTCGGGCCGGTGCTGGGCATCGTGCGGGTGGCGGATTTTGCCAGCGCCGTGGCCTTGATCAACGCCCATGAGTTCGGCAACGGCGTGTCGTGCTTTACCAGCGACGGCGGCATTGCCCGTGCCTTTGCCCGCACCATCAAGGTCGGGATGGTCGGCATCAACGTGCCGATTCCGGTGCCGATGGCCTGGCATTCGTTCGGTGGCTGGAAGCGCTCGCTGTTCGGCGACCACCACGCCTATGGCGAAGAAGGCATTCGTTTCTACAGCCGCTACAAGAGCGTCATGCAACGCTGGCCCGACAGCATCGCCAAGGGCCCTGAATTCAGCATGCCAACCGCCAAGTAACGTTTTCGAGTGTGGAGCACAACAATAATGAAGTCGCCTCTACGTTTTGCCCTGAACCGCATGGTCGCCCCCAGCCTTTCCCTGCCCGATTTTATCCAGCTGGCGGTGACCCTGAAATGCGACGCCATCGAGATCCGCAACGACCTCAAGGGCATCGAGATTGAAGACGGCACCCCTGCCAGCCGCGTGCGCGAATTGTGCGCGGTGCATGGCATCACGGTGCTGTCGATCAACGCGCTGTACCCCTTCGATGTATGGAATGACGAACGCCGCGCCCAGGCCATCAAGCTGGCGGCCTATGCCCGCGAATGCGGCGCGCAGGCGTTGGTGATGTGCCCGTTGAACGACCGCGCCGACTCGCGCAACGAAGCCCAGCGCGCGGCCGGTTTGCGCACCGCCTTGAGTGAACTGGCGCCGATCCTGCGGGAATACGGGATTCTCGGTTTTGTCGAACCCCTGGGGTTTGAAGAATGCTCGCTGCGCCGCAAACGCGTGGCCGTGGATACGATCAAGTCTGTCGGCGGCCTGGATGTGTTCCGCGTGGTGCATGACACCTTCCACCACCACCTGGCCAGTGAACATGAGTTCTTCCCCGAACTGACTGGGCTGGTGCATATCTCCGGTGTGGAAGATGCCGACGCACCGCTGAACTCGATCCGCGACGGCCACCGCGTGCTGGTGGGCGAGGCTGACATCCTCGGCAATGCCGCGCAGATCGACACGCTGCTCAGCACCGGCTACAGCGGCCACCTGTCATTCGAACCGTTCGCCGAAAGCGTGCACGGCCTGGCAGATATCAAGCAGGCGTTGGGGGCGAGTATCGCCCACCTGCAGAAACGATAAGGGGCACCTCATGACCACAACCCGATTGACCATGGCCCAGGCCCTGGTGAAGTTTCTGGATAACCAGTACATCGAAGTCGACGGTGTGCAGAGCAAATTTGTCGCGGGCATCTTCACGATTTTCGGCCACGGCAATGTGCTGGGCCTGGGCCAGGCCCTGGAGCAGGACAGCGGCGACCTGGTGGTGCATCAGGGCCGCAACGAACAAGGCATGGCCCACGCGGCGATTGGTTTTGCCAAGCAGCACTTGCGCCGCAAGATCTACGCGTGCTCCTCCTCGGTGGGGCCGGGTGCGGCGAATATGTTGACCGCCGCGGCGACCGCGACCGCCAACCGGATTCCGTTGCTGCTGTTGCCCGGTGATGTCTACGCCAGTCGCCAGCCCGATCCGGTACTGCAACAAATCGAACAGTTCCACGACTTGAGCATCAGCACCAACGACGCGTTTCGTGCGGTCAGCAAATACTGGGACCGCATCAACCGCCCGGAACAGCTGATGACGGCGGCGATCCACGCCATGCGCGTGCTCACCGACCCGGCGGAAACCGGCGCCGTGACCCTGGCCCTGCCGCAGGATGTACAGGGCGAAGCCTGGGATTACCCGGATTACTTCCTGCAAAAACGCGTGCACCGTATCGACCGTCGCCCGGCGACCGAAGCGATGCTGGGGGATGCCGTGGCGGCGTTCAAGGGCAAGCGCAAACCGCTGATCGTGTGTGGCGGCGGGGTCAAATACTCCGGGGCGAATGCCGCGCTGCAAGCCTTTGCCGAACGCTTCGATATTCCTTTCGCGGAAACCCAGGCGGGCAAGAGTGCGGTGGTTTCAAGCCATCCACTGAACCTCGGCGGTCTTGGTGAAACCGGCTGCCTGGCGGCGAACCTGCTGGCACCCGAGGCGGATCTGATCATTGGTATCGGCACGCGCTATACCGATTTCACCACGTCGTCGAAGTCACTGTTCAAGCATCCTGAGGTGCAGTTTCTCAACCTGAATATCAGCCCGTGCGACGCACTGAAACTCGATGGCGTGCAGTTGCTGGCGGATGCCAAGGTTGGCCTGGAAGCACTGGCTGAAGCCTTGGGCGACTACCGTTCCAGCTGGGGGGATCAGCCACGGGATGCCAAGGCGCAATTGGACGTCGAAGTCGACCGGATCTACCAGGCGGAATACCAGACTGAAAACTTCGTCCCTGAAATCAACGACCACATGGACCCGGCGGTGCTGCGTGAGTTTATCGAGCTGACCGGTTCCTGCCTGACCCAAAGCCGCGTACTCGGTGTGCTCAACGAAGCCCTGGCCGACGACGCAATCATCGTCGCCGCTGCCGGCAGCCTGCCGGGTGACTTGCAGCGCAGCTGGCGCAGCAAGGGCGTCAACACCTACCACGTCGAATACGGTTATTCGTGCATGGGCTATGAGGTCAACGCCGCGTTGGGCGTGAAGCTGGCCGAGCCCGAGCGCGAGGTGTACGCACTGGTGGGCGACGGCTCGTACATGATGCTGCACTCGGAGCTGGCCACCTCGATCCAGGAGCGGCGCAAGATCAACGTGGTGCTGCTGGACAACATGACCTTCGGCTGCATCAACAATTTGCAGATGGAACACGGCATGGACAGCTTCGGCACCGAGTTCCGCTTCCGCAATCCCGAGACCGGCAAGCTCGACGGCGGTTTTGTGCCGGTGGACTTCGCTATGAGTGCGGCGGCCTATGGTTGCAAGACCTACAAGGTCAACACCGTGGAGCAGTTGCAGGCGGCGCTGGCCGATGCGCGTACGCAAACCGTGTCGACGCTGATTGATATCAAGGTCCTGCCGAAAACCATGATCCACAAATACCTGTCGTGGTGGCGCGTCGGTGTGGCGCAGGTGTCCACCAGCGCGCGCACCGATGCGGTGGCCAAACAACTCAATGAACGCCTGGCCAAGGCCCGGCAGTACTAATAACAAGAGGAGTGTTTTCATGTCTTTGAAGTTGGGTGTTATCGGTACTGGCGCCATCGGCCAGGATCACATTCGTCGCTGCAGCCAGACCTTGCTCAACAGCCAGGTGGTGGCCGTGACCGACATCAACCTTGAGCAGGCGGCCAAGGTCGTCGCTGACCTGAAACTCACCGCCGAGGTGTACCCGGACGGCCACGCGCTGATCAATTCGCCGCAGGTCGAGGCGATCCTGGTGACCTCATGGGGCCCGAGCCACGAAGAATTTGTGTTGGCGGCGATTGCGGCCGGCAAACCCGTGTTCTGCGAGAAGCCGCTGGCGGTGACTGCCGAAGGCTGCCGCAAGATCGTCGAGGCCGAAGTGGCCCACGGCAAGCGCCTGGTGCAGGTGGGTTTCATGCGTCCGTATGACCAAGGCTATCGCGCCTTGAAAGCCGTGATCGACAGCGGCCAGATCGGCGAGCCGCTGATGCTGCACTGTGCCCACCGCAACCCGAGGGTGGGTGAGAACTACAAGACCGACATGGCGATCACCGACACCCTGATCCACGAACTGGATGTGTTGCGCTGGTTGCTGGCCGATGACTACGTGTCGGTGCAGGTGGTGTTCCCGCGTAAATCGAGCAAGGCGCTGGCCCATCTGCGTGACCCGCAGATCGTGCTGCTGGAAACCGCCAAGGGCACGCGCATCGATGTGGAAGTGTTTGTGAACTGCCAGTACGGCTACGACATCCAGTGCGAAGTGGTGGGGGAGACCGGTATTGCGAAATTGCCGGAGCCGTCCCAGGTGCAGATGCGCAGCGGGGCCAAGTTGTCGAACGCGATCCTGATGGACTGGAAAGACCGGTTCATCGCGGCGTATGACGTTGAGCTGCAGGCGTTTATCGACGGTGTAAGGGCAGGGCAAGTGGGGGGGCCGTCGGCGTGGGATGGTTTTGCAGCGGCGGTGGCGGCGGATGCGTGTATTGAGGCGCAGAACAGTGGGCAGATTGTGAAAGTGGGCCTGCCACCCCGTCCGCATTTCTACGGCTAACCACAACCCTCACTGATGTAACGCAGTCAGTGTGGGAGCGGGCTTGCTCGCGAATGCGGCCTTTCAGTCAACATTTGCATCGACTGACCCACCGCATTCGCGAGCAAGCCCGCTCCCACATTTGACCGAGTTCCTACCTCAAATTCGGGAGATCTCAAGCATGCGCATCGCATTAGACCCCTACATGTACCGCCACCTGCCCCTCGGCCAAATGGTCGACAAGGCCGCCGAACTCGGCTACCAGCACATCGAACTCTCGCCCCGGGAAGACTTCCTGCCGTTCTACAAGGCCCCCCGGGTCGACCGCGCGCGCATCAAGGAATTTCGCAAGGCCTTGAGCGACGCCGGCGTGCAACTCTCATCCCTGCTGCCCATGTACCACTGGGCCGCCGCCGACGAAGGCCTGCGGGTTGCCGCCGTGCGCAACTGGAAGCGCGCGATCCAGATCGCCGTGGAAATGGACTGCGAGCTGGTCAACACCGAATTCACCGGCCAGTCCGACAACCCGTTGGTGTGCGAAAACCAGTTCATGCGCTCCATGGACGAGCTGATGCCGGAGTTCGAGCGCGAAGGCATCAAGCTGGATATCCAGGCGCATCCGTACGACTTCTGCGAGCGCAACAACGAGTCGGTGGACATCATTCGCGGCCTCGACCGCGACTGGATCAACTACCTCTACGCCGCGCCGCACACCTTCTTCTATGACGACGGCAAGGGCGATATCGCCTCGATGCTCAAGTACGCAGGCTCCAAGCTCAGCCACTTGATCATTGCCGACACTTACAACCACCGGGCGTCGTCCAACCTGCGCTACATCGTCAACCCGCCGGGCGTCACCGCCACCGTGCACCAGCACCTGGACATCGGCCAGGGCGAGGTGAACTGGGAGGCGTTTTTCGGCACTCTGCGGGAAATCAAGTTCGACGGCATTGCCACGGTGTCGGTGTTTGCCTGGGAAGACCGGCCGGATGAGTCCAACCGGATGATGCTGGAGCGGGTGACCCGCGAGTTGTGCTGTTAGACCGTTGTGGCGTGCCCTGTGGCGAGGGAGCTTGCTGCCCCGAAAAGCTTGCGACTGCTACGCAGTCGAGCGGGAGCAAGCTCCCTCGCCACAATTAACCAAGGAGTATTTGTATGCGAATCGGACTGGTTGGATACGGCAAAGGCGGCCGTGTATTTCATGCACCCCTGATAGCCAGCCTGCCGGGGGCGACCTTTGTCGGCGTGGTGACACGGTCACCCGAACGTCGCCAGCAACTGGCGACGGATCACCCCGGAGTGAAGGCCTTCGACAGTATCGGGCAGATCACCGAGGCCGGTGTCGACGTGCTGGTGATCTCCACCACCCTCAAGGGCCGTCCGGCCCTGGTGCTGGAGGCCATTGAGCACGGTGTGGCGGTGGTCAGCGACAAACCCTTTGCCAGCAATGCCGAACAGGCCCAGGCCTTGATCACCGCCGCCGAGCGCCAGGGCGTGCTGCTCAGCGCCTACCAGAACCGGCGCTGGGATTCGGACTTCCTCACCGTGCGCAAGCTGATCGACGCCGGAGCCCTGGGCACCGTCACCCGCTTTGAATCCCGGGTGGAGCGCTACAACCCGGGCTCGGTGGGCAATGCCAGCGGCGGCGGCTTCCTGCGGGACCTGGGCAGCCACCTGGTGGACCAGGCCATGCAACTGTTCGGCCCGGTGGACCGGGTGTTCGCGCAGTTGCACTACACCGCCGATGAGTCGAACGTAGACCACGGCTTCTTTGTATCGCTGACCCACGCCAACGGGGTGATTTCACACCTGTGGGGCAGCGCCCTGCAAAACAGCCAGGCCCCGCGGTTTCGGGTGAATGGCACGGCCGGTTGCTACACCATCGAAGGGCTGGACGGCCAGGAAGAGGCGCTGCTGGCCGGCAAGACCCCGAAAACCGAAGGCGAGCACTGGGGCGCTGAAGAACATCGACGCTGGGGCTGGTTCGAGCAGGGGCCGGATCGTGAGCGGGTGCCGTCGGAAAAGGGCCGTTGGAATCAGTTCTACAGTCAGCTGCAAAGCGCGGTGGAAGGCCACGGCGAGTTGCCGGTGAACGTCCTGGATGCGCTGGCAACCACCCGCGTACTGGACGCCGCACGCCTGAGTTCAGAGCGCCAGCAGGTAGTGGAAATGGCGGCTATGGAGCCTCATGGATGAAAAATAGAATAAAATTCTAAAACATGTTGATATGGAAATTATTTTCCAATAAAGTCATTCCAGGTTGCATAAAGTACGTTCGGACTCGATTCGGGCGACTCGACAAAAACAAGATCAAAACAACCAGGTACCGTCAGATGAAAATCTTCAACGCTGTACTGCGAGTTTTACGTCCTGCCCTCCAGCCACGCGGTCTGCCCCGCGCCCGGCCGTTTTACTTTTCCCTCCTGAATGTCCTGTGCGTCGAAAGCAAGGGTTCCCTGGTGTGCTGCATTCCGGGGGCGCCGATCGTTCGACTGCCGACCGCTTCGCTCTGAAAAACGCAACGTCCACAAAACCAACAAGAAATTGGAGACAGACCGTTCATGAAGACCCCGATCCGTTTTACCGCGCTGGCCCTGTCCATGATGCTCGCCAGTGGTTTCGCCACGGCGGCCGATATCAAGGTGGGCGTGAGCATGTCGGCGTTCGATGACACCTTCCTGACTTACCTGCGTGAAGACATGGACAAGCAAGCCAAGTCCTACCCCAAGGGTGACGGCGTGCAGCTGCAGTTCGAAGACGCCCGCGCCGACGTGGTCAAGCAACTGAGCCAGGTCGAGAGCTTTATCAGCCAGAAAGTCGATGCCATCATCGTCAATCCGGTCGATACCGCATCGACCAAGAACATTATCACCGAAGCTACCAAGGCGGGGATTCCGCTGGTGTTCGTCAACCGGCGTCCCGACCAGAAAGAATTACCCAAGGGCGTGGTGGCGGTGACCTCCGATGATGTCGAGGCGGGTCGCCTGCAAATGCAGTACATCGCCGAAAAGCTCGGCGGCAAGGGCAAGATCGTGATCCTGCTGGGTGACCTGGCGAACAACTCCACCACCAACCGCACCAAGGGGGTGAAGGAAGTCCTGGCCAAATACCCAGGCATCACCATCGAGCAGGAACAGACCGGCATCTGGCTGCGTGACAAGGGCATGACCCTGGTCAACGACTGGCTGACCCAAGGCCGTGAATTCAACGCGGTGCTGGCCAACAACGATGAGATGGCCATCGGTGCGTCCATGGCCTTGAAGTCGGCGGGCACCAAGCCGGGCACCGTGTTGATCGCCGGGGTGGATGGCACACCGGACGGTTTGAACGCGATTACCAAGGGCGACATGGCCGCGTCGGCGTTCCAGGATGCCAATGGCCAGGCCGTGGGTTCGGTGGAAGCGGCGCGCAAGATGGCCAGGCACGAGCCGGTCGAGCAGAACGTGGTGATCCCGTTCAAGCTGATCACCCCGGACAACGTCAAAGACTTCAAGTAGCCCTTAATAACAACAATAAACCGGCAGGGCAGCCACGGCGGCCCTGCTGACGGAGTACCCGATATGTTTGCTCAAGCGACTGCTTCCCAGCCTCCCGGTATCCAGCCCTTGGTACTGGAAGAACCCTATCTGCTGGAGATCTCCAACATCAGCAAAGGCTTTCCCGGCGTCGTGGCCCTGGCCGATGTGCAGCTGCGGGTGCGCCCCGGCTCGGTGCTGGCGCTGATGGGCGAGAACGGCGCGGGCAAGTCGACACTGATGAAGATCATCGCCGGCATCTATCAGCCCGACGCCGGTGAAATCCGCTTGCGTGGCAAGCCGATCAAATTCGAAACACCGCTGGCAGCGCAGAAGGCCGGGATCGCGATGATCCACCAGGAACTCAACCTGATGCCGCACATGAGCATCGCCGAGAACATCTGGATCGGTCGCGAACAGCTCAACGGCCTGCACATGGTCAACCACCGGGAAATGCACCGCTGCACCGCGCAATTGCTGGAGCGGCTGCGGATCAATCTCGACCCGGAGGAACACGTCGGTAACCTGAGCATTGCCGAGCGGCAGATGGTCGAGATTGCCAAGGCGGTGTCCTATGACTCCGACATCCTGATCATGGATGAACCGACCTCCGCCATTACCGACAAGGAAGTGGCCCACCTGTTTTCGATCATTGCCGACCTCAAGTCCCAGGGCAAAGGCATCATCTACATCACCCATAAAATGAACGAAGTGTTCGCCATCGCCGATGAAGTGGCGGTGTTCCGCGATGGCGCCTATATCGGCCTGCAGCGGGCCGACAGCATGGACAGCGACAGCCTGATCTCGATGATGGTGGGGCGTGAGCTGAGCCAGCTGTTCCCGGTGCGCGACAAGCCCATCGGCAATCTGCTGCTGTCGGTGCGCGACCTGCGCCTGGATGGGGTATTCCAGGGCGTGTCGTTCGACCTGCACGCCGGCGAAATTCTCGGTATCGCCGGGCTGATGGGCTCCGGGCGGACCAATGTGGCCGAAACCATTTTCGGCATCACCCCAAGCTCCGGCGGCGAGATCCAGTTGGACGGCAAGACCGTGCGCATCACCGACCCGCATATGGCCATCGAGAAGGGCTTCGCGCTGCTGACCGAAGACCGCAAGCTCAGCGGCCTGTTCCCCTGCCTGTCGGTACTGGAAAACATGGAGATGGCCGTGCTGCCGCATTACTCCGGCAATGGCTTTATCCAGCAAAAAGCCCTGCGTGCCCTGTGTGAAGACATGTGCACCAAGCTGCGGGTGAAAACCCCGTCGCTGGAGCAATGCATCGACACCTTGTCCGGTGGCAACCAGCAAAAAGCCCTGTTGGCCCGCTGGCTGATGACCAACCCACGGCTGCTGATCCTCGACGAACCCACTCGCGGTATCGACGTGGGCGCCAAGGCCGAGATCTACCGGCTGATTTCCTACCTGGCCAGCGAAGGCATGGCGGTGATCATGATTTCCTCGGAGCTGCCCGAGGTGCTGGGCATGAGCGACCGGGTGATGGTGATGCACGAAGGCGACCTGATGGGCACCCTGGACCGCGCGGATGCGACCCAGGAAAAAGTCATGCAACTGGCTTCCGGTATGACGGCGGTCCACTAACGAACAGACGGCGCCGGCCCGTTGTGGCCGGCGCAACGCGATAAAAAAGGTGAGTGGTTATGAACGCGATACTGGAAAGCAAACCCGAGGAAAAGAAGCCCGCTGCGGCGCCGGTCAAGCACCGTCGACGCATGCCCACCGAGCTGAGCATCCTGCTGGTGCTGATTGGCATCGGCCTGGTGTTTGAGTTGTTCGGCTGGATCGTGCGCGACCAGAGCTTCCTGATGAACTCCCAGCGCCTTGTATTGATGATCCTGCAAGTTTCGATCATCGGCCTGCTGGCGATTGGCGTGACCCAGGTGATCATCACCACCGGTATCGATTTGTCCTCGGGCTCGGTGCTGGCGTTGTCGGCGATGATCGCCGCCAGCCTGGCGCAGACTTCCGACTTTTCCCGTGCGGTGTTTCCGTCATTGACTGACCTACCGGTGTGGATACCGGTGGCGATGGGCCTGGGCGTGGGGCTGCTGGCGGGGGCGATCAACGGCAGTATCATTGCGGTCACCGGGATTCCACCGTTTATTGCGACCCTCGGCATGATGGTCTCGGCCCGTGGCCTGGCGCGTTACTACACCGAAGGCCAGCCGGTGAGCATGCTCTCGGACTCCTACACGGCCATCGGCCACGGCGCGATGCCGGTGGTGATCTTCCTGGTGGTGGCGGTGATCTTCCATATCGCCCTGCGCTACACCAAGTACGGCAAGTACACCTACGCCATCGGCGGCAACATGCAGGCGGCGCGCACCTCGGGCATCAACGTCAAGCGCCACCTGATCATCGTCTACAGCATCGCCGGCCTGCTGGCAGGCCTGGCCGGTGTAGTGGCGTCGGCACGGGCGGCCACCGGGCAGGCGGGCATGGGCATGTCCTATGAGCTGGACGCGATTGCCGCTGCGGTGATCGGCGGTACCAGCCTGGCGGGCGGGGTAGGGCGCATCACCGGCACCGTGATCGGCGCGTTGATTCTCGGCGTGATGGCCAGCGGGTTTACCTTCGTCGGCGTGGATGCCTACATCCAAGACATCATCAAGGGCCTGATCATCGTGGTGGCGGTGGTGATCGACCAATATCGCAACAAGCGCAAACTCAAGCGCTGACACGGTCCTCAAGGCCGCATCGGTCAAAATGTGGGAGCGGGCTTGCTCGCGAAGACGGTGTATCAGTTAAACATTCAGTGACTGACACACTGCCTTCGCGAGCAAGCCCGCTCCCACATTTAACCGTTTGTCTTCTATATAGCTCCACAACACTGAATTTCTTGCTATAAACGCACTCCGATGACCATTCGCCGAGCCCGTCCTGGTGCCTTTGCGGGTTATCTTGGAAAAAATGCCTGTCATTTCAGTTGCTGAGCCCTCAAGTCGGCCTTAGACTGCCGCCCCTCGTAAATTGAGTGCCGGGTGGCGCTTGAAATGGACGGCGCCTTTCCGAGACCTGCAGAGGTCGGCCGGAACGCTCCCTTATTCGCCTTAATGCACGTATTTTTTATAGAGAAATCAATGACAAAGGAAAAGTTGCTGGCCATGCCGGCGGATGACTACATGAATGCCGAGCAGCACGCTTTTTTCGAGAAGTTGTTGCAGGACATGAAAGTGGAACACCACGAGCGCATCGAGCAGAACCGCATCGCCATTGAAAGCCTGGACACCCCGGCAGACCCGGCCGACGCTGCTTCTGTCGAAGAAGAGCGCACCTGGCTGGTGAACGCCATCGACCGCGACCAGCGCATGCTGCCGCAACTTGAGCAGGCCCTGGGCCGTATCAAGGAAGACTCCTTCGGCTGGTGCGACGACAGCGGCGAGCCTATCGGCCTCAAGCGCCTGCTGATCAGCCCGACCACCAAGTACTGCATCGAAGCGCAAGAGCGCCACGAGCAAATCGACAAGCACCAGCGTCAAGCCTGATGCGGTGAACTGCTGGAGCCGGGTTACCCGGTTCCCAGCAGAAAACAGCCGTTTCCCCCCGTTTATTGATCTGCTGCAAGCCCCCCACTAAAGGCCCATGGATAATGGCCACATAGTGGCGTCTAATGCAGTCACAATAACGACAAGCAGTGGGGTAACGAACATGGCTGGAGACGGATCTCTCATGGGCGCAGCAGTGTCACCACCCGTGGTGGCGCGACAGTTGCCCGGCTGGTTGACGCCGCTCTTGCAAAGTACCGCCCTGGTGCTGTTGCTGCTGGGCCTGGCGTTCGCCCAACTCTCGATTTACCTGTGCCTGCCGGTGGCCCTGCTGCTGATCTGGCTGCCCCGCCTGAAACATCGCACCCACAATGCCGCACCGGCCGAAGCCACCGATGCAATCGGCGAGCTGACCCGCGACCTGTCCTACACCACCAGCCATAACGCGCTGTCTGCTGCCGGCGTGGCCTATTCGGTCAAGCAACTGGCGGCCAGGCTGCAATCTCAATTGGGCGCGGCGAAGCAGATCGTCAACAGTGCCGAAGTGATGATCGGCACCGAGCAGGTCACCTCGCAACTGAGCCGCCAGGCCCTCGGCGCGGCCAGCCAGGCCCATCAGCGCAGTACCGAAGGGCGCGAGGTGCTGGCGCAGTCCATCACCCGTATGCACCAGCTCAGCCAGCGCGCCAACGACAGCCGTCAATTGATCGAGGCCTTGAGCCAGCGCAGCGAAGAAATCCAGCGCGTCACCCTGGTGATCCAGTCGATCGCCAGCCAGACTAACCTGCTGGCCTTGAACGCGGCGATTGAAGCCGCGCGGGCGGGTGAGCATGGTCGCGGGTTTGCGGTGGTCGCCGACGAGGTGCGTGGCCTGGCTGGGCGAACCGCCACGGCGACCGATGAAGTCGGGGTGATGGTGGCGGATATCCAGCAGCGTACCGCCCAGGTGGTGGAGCAGATCCGGCAATTGTCGGCGGATCTGCAATCCGGTGTAGAGCAGGTGGAGCACGCCGGCGAGCAACTGGACAGCATCGCCAGCCTGGCAGCGGATGTCGAAGGCCAGGTCAATGAAATCGCTCAGGGCACCGACACCAACCGGGCCCAACTCGACAGCCTGTTCCATGCGGTGGAGCAGATGCGCAGCGATTTGACCGTCAGCGACCAGCAGACCCAACAGTTGGCTGCCGCCGCCGTACAAATGGAAGGCCAGGCCGAAACCATCAGTGAACGCCTCGCCGAGGTCGGCCTGGACGACTACCACCAGCGCATCTATGACCTGGCACGCGAAGGCGCGAGCCGCATTGCCGCGCAGTTTGAAGCCGACGTCCTGCAAAACCGCATCAGCCTCGATGACCTGTTCGACCGCAGCTATACCGCCATTCCCAACACGCGGCCAAGCAAGTACCACACGCGTTTTGACGGCTACACCGACCAGGTGCTGCCGGCCATCCAGGAAGCCCTGCTGCCCCGGCATGAGGGCCTGGTATTCGCCATCGCCTGCACGCCACAGGGTTATGTGCCGACCCACAACAAGGTGTTTTCCCAAACGTTGACCGGCGATGCCCAAGTGGACGCGGTACAAAATCGTACCAAGCGCAAGTTTGAAGACCGCACGGGAATCCGCTGCGGCAGCCACCAGCAGGCGGTCTTGCTGCAGACCTACACCCGCGATACCGGGGAGTTGATGCACGACTTGTCCGTGCCGATCACGGTCAATGGCCGGCATTGGGGCGGCTTGCGCCTGGGCTACAGACCTGAGGGCCGCTGACCCACGAGGGCGATTGTTGCAGGTAATGCAAGGGAGCTATTCCGGGGATAGCTTTTTCCAACTGGAAGAAAACCGTAGCATGGCGAAGATTGTTAGCCAGCTAACTAATTTTCCGGAGGCGCTCCATGCAAACCAAAGTCGATGTGGCTGTGATGATTGGCAGTGGCGTACCGCCCACCCTGCGAGCGCTGGGGCAAAAGGCCTGTTGGGTAGTGTTGCTCAATGGCGAGCAGCGCGGCACGGCGTTCGCCAGTCGCGACGAAGCCGAAGAGTGCAGGGCTGCCTGGGAGGCGCTGTTGCACCTGGAGCAGTCAGACAGCCTGCATTGAAGGCTCAGGGTTGCTGGTGCAGGCGCTGGTTCAGTTCGTCGACCGCGATCGCCCAGACTGCGTCTTCACGCAGTTCATCCTTAAGGAATTGGGCTTGTTGCGGTGACCAGAAATCCGCGTCAATCAGCTTTACGTCATTGGGCAGGGTGTGTTTGCCGATAAAGGCGTCAATCGCCTCGGGGGACGATTCCAGTCCAAGTTGTTCAAACAGGTCTTCGAGGGTGTAGGTCTGCGCTTCCATATCGTTCTCCATGCGGGCTGATCATCGTATGCATGGGAGGGTTGTTGCGGGACAGAGTTCGATCGGATTGTCGCGCCGGGTAATCAGGAGGTCAGCGCGCCGGAATCAACGGCGGCCTTAAGAGCTTTTGCGGCTTCCTTGGCAGCCGTGTTGGCAGCGTCTACGGTTTTGAACCAGCGGTCCTTTTCTACCTGGTGAGTCGTCACGGTGGTCAGGGGAGCCTTGGCCCGCATCACAATCACGGCCTGGAACTCACCGTCTACTTCCCTGGCTTCGCCATGGATGAAAAATTCGCCAATATCAAATTCCGTCACGTATAGCCTTCCCTTGGAGGTAATTGCGCTGATGAAACCTGAACCGCAAGGGCACAAATCTCAATGGACGGACCAGTATGGCAGTTGTTACGCGCTGGCGGCGCAGTAAAGTCAACCAGATGACGAAACGCCAGCCGCGCCTCAGCCGTGTGGCGCTTGCAGGATGGCTTCCAGCTGTCGGGCCAGTTCGCAGGCCTGGCTATGGCCGCTGCGAAAACCTTTGATCCGCCCACTGGGCACTTCAAGGATATGGAAAAAGTTTCTCCCGGCGGGGACTACCCGATAGAGCGCCGAATGCAGGCAACTGTCGTGGGTGTATAGGGAGTAGAATTGCCCGTCATCGATAAAAGATGAACCTGTGTTCGAAGGTGTGGCAATCGGTTGAGGTCGTTGCATAATCAGCTCCTGTCGATCGACATTGCGTACCCGCTTGCAGTATTTCGAGTGGTTTTGACCTGTGTTGCTGTTTTAGTATTGTCGTCAGTGTCCGGCGTCCGGTTCCATCCAAAGCATTAGTTTCTGTGTTGGATGTCGGAAACTGCATTTTTTAAAGGGTTATTGTCTGAAGTGGGTCGGCCAGTATTCTCTGGTCGTTAAACCTGTGATTTCCTGCAACGCCTGGCGACCTGCGTAAGGTGCGTCGGGCACGCCTGTACTAGTCTCATGGCCTGGCAGCGTGATCTTCTTCAGTTTTTATCAGTGGATTTGTTGTGTGATCGTGCCGTTTCCGGCCGTTTTTTTGTGCTGCCCGCTTGGGCGGACAGCACCCTTTTGATGTGGGGGCGTTTCCTTGGCAGTCAGTAATCTGGATATGCACGCGTTATTCGTGCTGGGTGATTTGCGCGCAAAGTTGGTCAAGCAGTTTCAATCCCGTTTCGTCTACGTCACTGAGCAGACACCTGAAGGTATCTACATCGCCGAGATCGATACCGAAGCGGCATTGGTGGTGGACGACAAGCCGCGCCTGGAACTCAAGGTCGGTGATCATTTCCGGGCCGCTGTATTGCCCAGCCGCGAAGGCGGCAAGTTCGAACTGAAGTTTCGCGATATCAAGTTGACGGTGTATGGCCTGGGCGATTACGCCTTTGTGTCCTCGGCCGAAGGCCAGGGCATCGTGTTCAAGGAAGGCCACAGCGTGATGCTGGTGTTTGCCGCCAATGAGCAGTTGGTAGAAGGCCTGACCAAGACCCTGAAGGCCGTCACCGGCAAGGCCGCCAAATGGCGCAAGGGTGAACTCGTGACCTTCAAGGCCAGCGAGTAATGAGCCAGGGTAGGGCACAGTTCCACGAGCAGCACCTGCTCGATGCCCAAGCCACGGCGGCTCAATTGTTTGCCCGCAAGGCCGAGTTGCAGGGCGCCTGGTTGAGCTGGGTCGCCGGCCAACTGTATGAACTCAAGCCCGCCGAATTCGCCAGCATGGTGCGCCGCGAGTTGCAGCGGCTGAACAATCCTGCGTAAAAACCGGCAACCTGCCATGTTCCCCGGAACCTCTACTACAGTTGAGTTGACTTAAGTATTCAGAGGCTTCGCGGTGTTACAGCAAAGCCATTCGCGATTGCTGTAAGGCATGAGGTGCAAAGCATGAAAGGAATTCGAGCACTGTTGGCAGCCTCACTGACGACCCTGAGTCTGTCGGTGGCGTCGCTGCCGGTATCAGCGGCCCAGGCGCCGATTCATTTTGCCGACCTGAACTGGGAAAGCGGCAGCCTGATCACCGAGGTGCTGCGGGTGATTGTCGAAAAGGGCTATGACTTGCCCACCGACACCTTGCCCGGCACCACCATCACCCTGGAAACCGCCCTGGCGAAAAACGACATCCAGGTGATCGGCGAAGAGTGGGCCGGCCGCAGCCCGGTGTGGGTCAAGGCCGAGGCCGAAGGCAAAGTGGTGGGCCTTGGGGATATCGTCAAGGGCGCCACTGAAGGCTGGTGGGTGCCGGAGTACGTGGTCAAGGGCGACCCGGCCAAAGGCATCAAGCCCCTCGCGCCGGACCTGCGCAGCGTGAAGGATCTGGCGCGCTACAAGGACGTGTTCAAGGACCCGGAGGCACCGAGCAAGGGCCGTTTCCTCAACAGCCCGATTGGCTGGACCTCGGAAGTGGTCAACAAGCAAAAGCTCAAGGCCTACGGGCTTGACGACAGCTATGTGAATTTCCGCAGTGGTTCGGGTGCTGCGCTGGATGCCGAGATTGCTTCCTCGATCCGCCGGGGCAAGCCGGTGCTGTTCTACTACTGGTCGCCTACACCGTTGATGGGGCGCTACAAGCTGATCCAGCTGGAAGAGCCGCCATTTGATGCCGAGGCGTGGAAGACGCTGACCGATGCAGACAATCCTGACCCGAAACCTACACGTTCCCTGGCCTCCAAGCTGAGCATCGGTGTGTCCACGCCGTTCCAGAAGGAGCATCCGCAGATCGCCGAGTTCTTTGCCAAGGTCGACTTTCCGATCGAGCCGCTGAACAAGGCGCTGGCCGAAATGAGCGAGAAGCACAGCCAGCCGCGAGAGGTCGCCCAGGCATTTCTCAAGGATCATCCGGAAGTCTGGAAGGCGTGGCTGACTGAGGATGTGGCGCAGAAGGTCGAAGCCAGCCTGAAGTAACACCGATATAACAGCCCGATTGCGATCAAAAATGTGGGAGCGGGCTTGCTCGCGAAAGCGGTTTCGGTTAAACCGCTCTACCAGCGAATACTGAGTATTGGCGGTATGCGTCAGCTCTTCACTCAACTGCGCCGAATTCAACGCCTGTTCCGACGTCTGGTCCGCCAGCAGCGCAATGGTGCTGATGTTACGG
>NZ_JACARS010000127.1:0-13265 GCF_013386485.1 Pseudomonas sp. P7758
CTTTTGCGCTGTTCAAAAGTGAGCCGCTGTAAGAGCGGAACCATAAGTCGCCGTTACCTGAATAACGGATATACACCCCACCTCAGCAACAAAGCCTACGCCGTCTTCCCGGTATGGTTATTCAGCGAAATAACCTTGGTCTTCCCAATCCGGTGACGATAAATCTCACGCAGGTACTTGATCGCCTTCTTCACACAATCCCGCGACAGACGAATATCGTTGATCGACACAAACTTGTCCTTGTCGTTGATCAACTCACGATACTTCTTCTCGTACATCGGCTTGATCGCATACCAGTTGGTATCCAGGATCTTCGCCGGGTTCTCGAACTCGTTGAGCAGCTCATCAATCCGGTCTTCATCAAAATCCTCATGGATGATGAAATCCAGGATCGAATTATCCAGGGTGTCATCAAACCGATACGGATTACGCGCAAAACAGCGCTTGATAAATGCCACGATCAACGTCAAAAAATCATCCGACAGGCACGGGCTTTTAGCGATCAAGGTCGTGAGCGACAAGTTGGCCGACGCCCCGATCACCAGCGCATACCGTTTGAGCGTCGTATTGGGAAACAGGCTGTTGAGGTGCGTCTTGAGCCGATTCAGGTCCATATAGGACAGCTTGTAATCCTTGGGCAACGACACAATCGACACCACCGACGAGCAGTTCTTGAAGAAGTGCAAGTCATGCAACGCCGCCGCGTCATAGCCGGAATTCTTGTACTGCTCCAGGGAGGCCTTGTACCGCTTGGACTCAATCGGCAACAGGCTGATGCCTTCGATCGCCTGGGTCACCTTGTTGAAGTGCGGCAGATCAATGGAACGGAAAAACAGGTCGTCGATGTTCAGCCGCTGCGGCTCTTTTTCGAACACCTTGAACTTGTCGCTCGAAGGCGCCGGCGTTTCCGGCACCACCGATTCGGCATAGGCAATCGCCACCGGGCCGGCCAGGCTCATGAACAGGTCGTTGGCATCCAGGCGGATGGTCTCGCCAATGTCGATCCCGGCGCGACGGAAATAGTTCTGGTCGTAGTCGGTGGTAACCGCCTGGGCCGTCAGAATGTTGAAGATCTGCTGCGAGATGTACTGGTTGGCGTGCTTTTCCATGGCATTGACATCAATGTTCTGGATGTTGCCGTCATCGCTTTCCTCGGCGTAACGCATGATGTCGTTGGAGATCAGCATCATCGCGTTCCATGGCCGGATACGGCCTTTCACGCTGGCTTCGCTGCTGTCTTCATTGTCGAAGTTGTACGAGAAGTCCCATTCTTCCGACAGGTATTTGCACAACAGCCGCCCGGCGTTGATGTGCAGCGCCTCGGACATTTCGCTGCGGTGATCGGAGATGTTCGGCAGCACACAAATCCCGCTGGTGAAGATCGGCTCGAACACGAAGGCGTGACCGCTTTTGCTGTCGTGTTCATCGGCGGGCTTGGTGTCGAACGTCTTGTTCATGTACGAGTGCTGCTGGGCCAGGCCGAACTCCGAGGCCATGCCTGAACCGGTACCGCCGCCGGCACTGAAGATCGAGAAGTACAGGCGCGACTGGTTGGCCTTGATGCCGCAGGAGTCGATCAGGTACGAGTGGATCATCTTCCAGTCGGGGCTGGAAAAACGTTGGGTGTCTTTGTTGAGGATGATTTTGGCCAGGTACTGGCCAAGGATCGGCGCGTTACCGGCGCCACCGGCATGGACTTCCGAGAGGTCCATGATTTTCATCTTGCTGTAGTCCCGCAGGAAACCGCTTTTCTCACCCTTGCGCGAGAAACGGATGCGCCCGGCAATGTCCTTGTCCAGGTCGCCCAGCATCACCAGCGGCTCGACCAGGAACACCGGTTTGGTGCCCTTGTTCGAACCCAGGCGCAGGTTGTTGCGAATCCACTGGGCGGGGCGGTAGCCCTTGTCGGTGGATTTGTCTTCGTTGCTGAATTCGTTGAGGTAGAACTTGCGGGCGTTGTACACCAGCTCTGCCACATCCAGGGCAATGTTGGAGCCACAGCGGCCCAGGCCGATCAGGCACACCGAGGGGAATTCCTGCTCATTGCGCAGTTCACCGTCGACTTCCATGTGCGGTGCGCGCGGGAACACCATGTCGCGCAGGCCGTCGAGGTTGTCGAGGATACGGTCGGTGTTGGTTTCGGTGAAGTACAGGTACTGCTGGGTGGCCAGTGGGCGGGCGGTGCTCAATGACTTTGAACCTGAGGGTTTTTCCGCAGGGGCTGTCAGCAACACGTCGGATACCGCGGTGGCAGAGTTATTTTTAGAAGTCATTGTGCGCCATGTGCCTGGACGGATGGCTGAGTAAGTATCAAATAGCCATCACAGAATGAGAGATCGCGACTTTACAGTGCGTCCTGGTCCTGGGCGATAGGGTTTAACCCTAGGGTTTTAAGGGGAAAGCCTGGCCGGACTCTGATGAATCGGCCGTTCGTCGGGGTTCTTTAGTGAAATGATGGCGATTTGCCAAATAAACGGCGTCAGCGAATTGGCCGAACGATGGACGCCGGGCCCGCACGACCCGAAGGCGGATCTTTCGGCGCGGGGTCACCCCCCGTCAGGCCCAGCAGGCTGAACAGGTTGTTCTGGTCCAGGCTGTTGATCACCGCGCTGATATCACTCAACGGCACCGCAGCGCTGAGCAGGTAACCCTGAACAAAATCACAGCCGTGTTTTTGCACCACTTCAAATTGTTGCAGGGTTTCCACGCCCTCTGTCACCACCTGCAGGTGCAGGGTGTGGGCCATGCCGATAATGGCCTGGACGATCTCGATGTCGGCGTTCGACTTGGGGATATCCTGGATAAATGAACGGTCGATTTTCAAGGTGTTCAACGGCAGGCGCTTGAGGTAGGCGAGGGACGAGTAGCCGGTGCCGAAGTCGTCGATGGACAGCGACACGCCCAGGGCGCGGATTTGCCGCAGCAATGCCAGGGTGCTGCTGATATTGCCCATCAGCGCGTTCTCGGTCACTTCCAGTTCCAGGCGATTGGCCGCGATCCCGCCGAAGCGCAGGGCGTTTTCGATTTCATCGGCCAACTCGTCACGCGTCAGGTTGAGGGCCGAGCAGTTCACGGCCATGACCAATTCAGTGTGGCCTTGCTCCGACAGCAGGCTCAGGTCGTGACAGGCCTGGCGCAGCACCCAGTGATCCAGTTCGGCAATCAGCCCGTTGCTTTCGGCAATGCCGATGAACCGGTCCGGGGTCAGCAGGCCATGTTGGGGGTGTTGCCAGCGCACCAGGGCTTCGAGGCGCGTGACCCTGCCTTTTTTCAGGTCAAGTATCGGTTGGTAAAACAGCACCAACTCGTTCTTGCCCCGCAGTGCGGCGCGCAGTTCCTCTTCCAGCTGCAGTTCCAGGAAGGCCCGGGTTTTCAGGTTGGAGCTGAAGAAGTTCAGGCTGTTACGCCCGGCATCCTTGGACTGATACAGCGCCAGGTCAGCGGTCTTCAGCAGCTCTTCGCTGGTTTTGCCGTCTTCGGGAAACAGGCTGATGCCGATGCTGGTGGTCATCACCATGCGCCGGCCGGCCAGTTCGATGGGGTCTTTCATTTTCTGCATGATGCGCTGGGCCATGTGCCGCGCTTCATCGCGGTGATGGATGCTGATCAGGATGCAGAATTCGTCACCGCCAAACCGCGCGACCACGTCGTCATGGCTGCGCACCGAGCTTTTGATATGGCCGGCCAGCACCGTCAGCAGTTCGTCGCCGGCGTCATGGCCGAGGCTGTCGTTGATGCGCTTGAAGTGGTCGATATCCAGGAAGATCACCGCCAGCATGCCGTCGGTGGCGGTTTTTTCCGCGAGTTTCTCGGCGAAGATCTGGTTGAAACCACGGCGGTTGAGCAGGGTGGTCAGGGCATCGTAATGCGCCACCTGTTGCAGCGAGGCGCGGGCCTGGTCCAGTTCGGTGAGCAGGGCGTTGACCCGGCGCAGGTCGGTTTCCTTGTGTTGCAGCTTCTTGTCCGCGAGGGCAGCACTGATGCTGCTGCCAATTACCAGCAGGGCGATGACCGCCACCAGCAGCCCCAGTTGGACCGGGTTGTTGTCCACCGGCAGTGCCGACTGTACGAGGTCTTCGGGTACCAGCAGCTGCATGGCCGCCATGCCGGTGAAGTGCATGCTGATAATGCCCGCGCCAAGCACCAGGCTGGCCGCGTACTTGAGCAATTGATGGAACATGCCGGTGCCGTTGCGCAGGTACAGCGACAGCAGCAACGCCGCCAGGCTGGCGCCGATCGCGATCAACACAGAGGCGAGGAACAAGCCAGTCTCGAAATACACGCCCGCCTCGGAGCGCATGGCCGACATGCCCACGTAGTGCATCAGCGCAATACCCAGCCCCATCCACACCGACGCCAGCACATATTGGTGGGCGCGCAGCCTTGGATGACTGAGGGTTTGCATGGCGAACAGCGCCGCGATCAGGGCGATCAGCAGCGAGGCGAACGTCATGATCAATTCGTAGTGAATCGCGATAGGCGCCTGGAAGGCCAGCATGCTGATGAAGTGGGTCGACCAGATGCCGCCTGCCAGGCAGCCCGCGCCTACCCAGCGCCAGTGCCGTTGAGCCTTGGGGTTGTCGACATGGCCGACCCGCTCGGCCATGTCCAGGGTGCCGAAGCCCGCTGCACACGCCACTACATACGCCAGTAGCACCAGAAAGGGGTTATGACTGCAATTGAGTAATAAGTGCCCACTGTCCGGAAGGTCGGTAAAAAAATGCAAACCAAGCCATTCCATAGCATGTCCCGTCACAGAGTTTTAGTCTGACTGCGTCTTTCAGTATAGAGAGCGTGAGCGAGTTACAAGGATTGATGGCAGATTGCTTCTAATCATTTGGCGATGAGTTTATAAACAACTAGAACCAAATGATTAGGGATGACCGCCCGGGTCGCCCGATGGAGTGACATCAGACTTACGAATCATTACAGACAATCCCCACGAGGCTGACTAGATTGCAGGTTCCGGGCTCCGGATGCGTCTGGCATCGCGGCTCACATAACAATAAAAGAGACGGACCCATGCAGAACTCGACCCAAGCGGCGAATGCCTGGCGCATTCTGTTCCTGCTGTTCCTGGCCAACCTGTTCAACTTTTTCGACCGCACCATTCCCGCGATCATCATCGAGCCGATCCGCATGGAGTGGCACCTCAGCGACTTCCAGCTCGGGATCATCGGTACCGCGTTCACCATCGTTTATGCAATTGCCGGCTTGCCGCTGGGGCGCCTGGCCGATACCGGCTCGCGCAGCAAACTCATGGGCTGGGGCCTGGCTGCGTGGAGTGGCCTGACAGCGGTCAATGGTCTGGTGGGCAGCTTCTGGACCTTTTTGCTGGTGCGCATGGGCATCGGCATCGGCGAGGCCAGTTATGCGCCGGCGGCAAACTCGCTGATCGGTGACCTGTTTCCCGCCCACCGCCGTGCCCGGGCCATGGGGATCTTCATGCTGGGCCTGCCCTTGGGCCTGTTGCTGGCCTTCTTCACCATTGGTGCGATGGTCAAGGCGTTCGACAGCTGGCGTGCGCCGTTCTTTATTGCCGCGGTGCCGGGGCTGATCCTTGCGGTGTTCATGTTCTACATCAAGGAACCCAAGCGCGGCGCGGCGGAAGCCGTGCAAGTCTCCCAGGAGAAAGTCGACCGGCCGATTCGCCGGGTGCTGGCGGTGCCGACATTCCTCTGGCTGGTGCTGGCCGGGTTGTGCTTCAACTTCGCCACCTATGCCTGCAACTCGTTCCTGGTGCCGATGCTGCAGCGCTATTTTCTGCTGCCGTTGCAGGATGCGGCAGTCGCCACCGGTGTCATCGTCGGTATTACCGGCCTGGTGGGCCTGACCCTGGGCGGCTGGATTGCCGACAAGATCCATCAACGCATCGCTAACGGCCGGCTGCTGTTCGCGGCGTGCAGTTTGATTATCTCTACAGTGACCACTGCCTGGGCGTTGCACGCGGGGCGGATCGAGATTGGTGTGTTTGTGGCGCTGTTCAGTGTCGGCTGGCTGTTTGCCTATAACTTCTACACCTGTGTGTACACGGCGATCCAGGACGTGGTCGAGCCGCGCCTGCGGGCGACGGCGATGGCATTGTTTTTCGCCGGCTTGTATTTGCTGGGCGGGGGCATGGGGCCGATTGTGGTGGGCGGGTTGTCGGATCATTTTGCCCATTCGGCGATGTATGCCGACGGTGCCCAGCAGATGACCGAGGCTTACAAGGCGGTGGGACTGCATGACGCCATGTACCTGATTCCGGTGGCGCTGTTTTTGACCATGCTGTTTCTGTTCCAGGCGTCCCGCAGTTTTGTGCGCGATGCCCAGCGGATGAAGGATGGGTTGGGGGTGGCGGAGGTGCCGGCCAGGGCGGTTACTGCCTGAGATCGAGGTGACGCCTTCGCGAGCAAGCCCGCTCCCACATTTGACCGAGCTGTTGCTGATGTACACCGTCAATGTGGGAGCCGGGCTTGCCCGCGATGAGGGCATCAAGGTCACCGATGAAACCCAGTGAATAAAAAAGGCCCGCATTGCGCGGGCCCTTTTGTTTGTCAGGGTAGGGCGGCGAAGTTAGCCCGCGACCAACACCCGAATCGCTTCCAGTCGCAGCGCCGCCTTGTCGAGCATCGCCAGGCCTTGCTCGCGCTGTTGGCGCAGGGCAACCAGTTCGCTGTCGCGCACGGTCGGGTTGACCGCTTGCAACGCGGTCAGGCGCGCCAGTTCTTCGTCGGTATCCGCCGCCAGGCGCCGTTGAGCCTCGGCCACACGCTCGGCGTGACGCGGGGCGATCTTCTCTTCACCGGCGTTGATCCGCGGCGTCAACTGGTCGCGCTGGGCCTGCACGAACTTGTTGGCGCTGGCCCGCGGCACGCTTTCCAACTGGTCATTCAAGGTCAGGAACGACACGCGGCCCGACAGGTCATTGCCATTGGCATCCAGCAGGCAACGCAGTGCCGCCGGTGGCAGGTAACGGCCCAACTGCAGCGAACGCGGAGCAACCACTTCGCTGACGTAGAGCAGTTCCAGCAACACGGTGCCCGGCTTGAGCGCCTTGTTCTTGATCAGCGCCACGGCGGTGTTGCCCATGGAACCGGACAGCACCAGGTCCATGCCGCCCTGCACCATCGGGTGTTCCCAGGTGATGAACTGCATGTCTTCGCGCGACAGCGCCTGGTTACGGTCGTAGGTGATGGTCACACCTTCGTCGTCGCCCAGGGGGAAGCTGGCGTCGAGCATTTTTTCGCTGGGCTTGAGAATCAGTGCGTTTTCCGAATGGTCTTCGCTGTCGATGCCAAAGGCGTCGAACAGGGTTTCCATGTAGATCGGCAGGGTGAACTGGTCGTCTTGCTCAAGGATCGCTTCCACCAGCGCATCACCTTCGCCAGCGCCGCCGGAGTTGAGCTCCAGCAAACGGTCGCGGCCGGTGTGCAGTTCGGCTTCGAGGCGCTCGCGCTCGGCACGGGCTTCGTCGATCAGCCCTTGCCACTCGCCGTCGTCGGCGTTTTCCAGCAGCGGCAGCAGGCGCGGGCCGAACTGGTGCTGCAAGGCGTTGCCGGTCGGGCAGGTGTTGAGGAAAGCGTTCAGCGCCTCGTGGTACCACTGGAACAGGCGCTCTTGCGGGCTGGTTTCCAGGTACGGCACGTGCAGTTCGATCACATGTTTCTGGCCGATCCGGTCCAGACGGCCGATCCGCTGTTCCAGCAAGTCCGGGTGGGACGGCAGGTCGAACAGCACCAGGTGGTGGGAGAACTGGAAGTTGCGGCCTTCACTGCCGATTTCCGAGCAGATCAGCACCTGGGCGCCGAACTCTTCATCCGCAAAGTAGGCGGCAGCGCGGTCGCGCTCGAGGATGTTCATGCCCTCGTGGAACACCGTGGCCGGGATGCCGGAGCGCACGCGCAGGGCGTCTTCCAGGTCCATGGCGGTTTCGGCGTGGGCGCAGATCACCAGGACTTTGGTGCGCTTGAGCATCTTCAGCTGGTCGATCAGCCATTCGACGCGCGGGTCGAAACGCCACCAGCGTTGTTCTTCATCGACGTCCGGCTGCGACTGGAAGCTGACTTCCGGGTACAGCTCGGCGTGCTCGCCCAGGGGCAGCTCGAGGTATTCGTCCGGGCACGGCAGCGGGTAGGCGTGCAGCTTGCGCTCCGGGAAGCCTTGCACCGCGGCGCGGGTGTTGCGGAACAGCACGCGGCCGGTGCCGTGGCGGTCCAGCAGTTCGCGGACCAGGCGGGCACTGGCTTCGGCGTCTCCATCGTTGACGGCGGTCAGCAGCGCTTCGCCTTCGTCGCCGAGGAAACCCTGGATGGTCTTGTGGGCGGCGGGCGAAAGACGGCCCTTGTCCAGCAGCTCCTGGACGGCTTCGGCCACCGGGCGATAGTTTTCGCTCTCGGCGCGAAAGGCGTGCAGGTCGTGGAAACGGTTCGGGTCCAGCAGGCGCAGGCGCGCGAAGTGGCTGTCCTGGCCCAGTTGCTCAGGGGTTGCAGTGAGCAGCAGCACGCCCGGAATCACTTCGGCCAGTTGTTCCACCAGCGAGTACTCGGGGCTGGCTTTTTCTTCGTGCCAGACCAGGTGGTGCGCTTCGTCGACCACCAGCAGGTCCCAGCCGGCCGCGAACAGCGCGTCCTGGGCCTTCTCGTCGTCCACCAGCCATTCCAGGGCCACCAGCGCGAGCTGGGTGTCTTCGAACGGGTTGGTGGCGTCGCTTTCGATAAAGCGCTCTTCATCGAACAGTGCGACCTGCAGGTTAAAGCGGCGGCGCATTTCCACCAGCCACTGGTGCTGGAGGTTTTCCGGCACCAGGATCAACACGCGGTTGGCGCGACCCGACAGCAACTGGCGATGGATCACCAGGCCGGCTTCGATGGTCTTGCCCAGGCCCACTTCGTCCGCCAGCAGAACCCGCGGCGCGATACGGTCGGCGACTTCACGGGCGATGTGCAATTGGTGCGCGATCGGTTGCGCACGCACGCCGCCCAGGCCCCAGAGCGAGGACTGCAACTGGCGGCTGGTGTGTTCCAGGGTGTGGTAGCGCAGGGAGAACCAGGGCAGCGGGTCGATCTGGCCGGCGAACAGACGGTCGCTGGCCAGGCGGAACTGGATGAAGTTCGAGAGCTGGGTTTCCGGCAGGGTGACCTGCTCGTTTTGCCCATTGAGGCCGTGGTAGACCAGCAGGCCGTCGACGTCGTCGACTTCTTGCACGGTCATTTTCCAGCCTTCGAAATGGGTGATGGTGTCACCCGGCGAAAACCTCACGCGAGTGAGGGGCGCATTCCGTAGCGCATACTGGCGAGTGTCGCCAGTGGCCGGATAGAGCACGGTTAACAAGCGGCCGTCCTGTGCCAGAACGGTGCCTAACCCCAGCTCTGCTTCGCTGTCACTAATCCAGCGTTGCCCCGGTTGATACTGCTGCGCCATGCTGCCTGACTCCCGCCGTGAAAAAGCCGACTATTCTAACGGAACACGGCTTCCAGACCAAAAGGAATAGGTGCAGCTTCGAGCTTTAAGCTACAAGCGGCAAGAAAAAGGGCGGTATCTTCGTCGGATAGATGACGATTGGTTCACAAGTTGGCGGCTTGACGCTCAAGTCGTCACCCACGCAGCCGACAGTCTGCTGAACAGGAGACTAATAATATGCTGCCACCCATGCTGCCCTTGAGTGTTGTGCCGGTCACGTCGCAGCTTGACCCGGTGCGCCAGAAGCCGGATATCCCGCCCGTGGCGCCGGTTCAGCCAGGCTCCAACGAAAGTACCATCGACCTGCAAAAGCGCGATCCCGAGGAAGCGGCTTTGCTGCTGCGCGAGGAGCAACGTCGCCAGCAGGAACAGCAAAAGCGTCGCCGCGAAGCCGATGAAGACTCGCAGGAGCACCTGGCTGTTCCCGGTGACGAACTCAACGCCGACAACACCGTGCCGGTGGTGCCGTTGATTGAAGACGCACCACGGCAAGGCTTGTGGGTGGACGTCGAGGTTTAATCCCGCAGTTCGCGCAGGGCGGCGATCAGTTGCTCGATGTCTTGCGCCGTATTGAGGTAGCTCACGGAGATTCGCGCCACGCTGTCCAGCTCGCGGGCCTGCATGTCCAGTGGAGTGTAGGGCACGCCATTGGCACCGATATTGATCCGCTTGAGGCCCAGGCGGCGCTTGAGCTCGAAGGCGTCCCAGCCGGCCAGGTTGAACGCGATCAGGCCGGACTGGTTTGCGCTGGTTCCCAGGTCATGCAAGGTAATCCCGTCGATTCGGCGCAATTGTTCACGGATTGTGTCGCTTAACAGCCGGACCGTCTCGCGGACCCGCTCGACCCCCAATCGATTGACCTCCAGCAACGCATTGCCCAGGCCTGCCAGCAAGGCGAACGACACTTCGCTGGTTTCAAAGCGCCGGGCGTCGTTGCGCAAGTCAAATCCCGCAGGGCTCCAGGGCGCCGAAAACACATCGCGTTGGGCCGGGTTCAAGCGCTCGAGAAAGTCCGGCCGCACATAGAGCAGGGCGGTCCCGCGTGGGCCGCGCAGATGCTTGCGCCCGGCGCCCTTGAGCACATCGCAGTGCAGCGCTTGCACATCCACCGGCACCTGGCCGATGGCTTGCCCGGCGTCGATGAAATAGGCAATGCCATGACGCCTGGCCAACGCGCCGATGGCCTCGGCCGGGTTGATCAAGCCGCTGTTGGCGGGGAGCCAGGTCAGGTCGATCAACCGCACCCGGGCGTCGAGCATGGCTTCCAGGCCGGCGACGGAGACCGCGCCGGTTTCATCGCAGGGGATCACTTCTACTTGTGCACCCGATTGCACGGCCGTCTGCATGCTCGCCAGGTTGCCGCCCCACTCGTGGCGGCCCACCAGAATGCGGTCGCCTGGCTGCCACGGGCCGAGCGCCTGGAACGCCATGCTCCAGGCGGTCGAGCCACTGCTGGCGAAGGCAATCGATGACACGGGCGCATTGAGCAGTTGCGCGGCGGCGCGACGGGCTTTTTCCGCCAGCAGTGCGCCGTGTTCGCCGGCCTCCATCGGGCCGTCGCGGGCTTCGCGCTGCAACTGGTCAATGATTGCATCGAGCGTCCCTTGGCTGGGCAGGGAGGCCCCGGCGTGGTTGAAGTGGACGATGCCGGATTGGCAGCCCGGCGTTTCGTCCCGCAGCTCCCGGACCTCGGTCAGGGATAGCGCAGTCACGGCTGCAACTCGAAAATCGCGTCGATCTCCACGGCTACGCCGCCCGGCAAGCTGGCGACGCCCACGGCCGTACGGGCATGCCGGCCTTTGTCGCCGAGGGCGTTGACCAGCAAGTTCGAAGCGCCATTGGCGACTGCACCCTGGCGCTGGAAATCACCACTGCTGGCGATAAATACGCCCAACCGAATGATGCGCACCAGTCGCGACAGGTCATCGCCCAGGGCATCGCTTAATTGGGCCAGCAGGCCCAGCGCCGCGAGTTCGGCGGCCTTGGCGCCTTCGTCTTCGCTGATGGATTCGCCGAGTCTTCCGATGTAAGTGGGTTTGCCGTCCAGCAGCGGGATTTGGCCGGAGATGAACAGCTGGTTCTGGCTGATCACGTAATTGACGTAGTTGGCAATCGGCTGGCTGGGTGTCGGCAGGCTCAGGCCGAGGGCTTGTACGCGTTGTGAGATGGAGTGGCTCATGATGAATCCTCTTGGAAAGAGTCTTCAGCATGGGCGGGGCGATTTTCGCCGACAAACGGATAGATTTAACTCGACGTATCGAAATAACTCATGCGTCGGCACAGATTTCCCGCAGCCATTCACTGAAACAAGCGGCCGCCGTGCTGGTTTCGCCATGCGGGGCAATCAGCCAGTAACCGATCTCGCTTTGATAGGGCGGCCAGTCGAAGGCTTCCACCAATGTGCCCTCCTTGAGCCTGCGTTCGATCAGGCGGTGGCGGCCCATGGCGATGCCCTGGCCGGCGACGGCGGCTTCGACCACGATGTTGTAGTCGTGCAGCAGCGCCTTGGGGTAGTGCTCCACATCCACCTGATAATGCCGGGACCAGTCGGTCCACTCGAAAGGGCGGTGCGAGGTGGCCATCAGCAGCGGGCCATTGGCCAGTTGGCTGGCCTTGAACGCCGGGCTGCAGACGGGTGACAGTGTTTCGCTCATCAGGCGCGTGGCCTGCACGTCGGTCCAGTCGCCCTTGCCGTAGCGAATCGCCAGGTCGACCTCGGCGGCGGCGACATCTGCCAACTGAATCGCCGGCACCAACTCCACCTGGATGTGCGGGTAGCGGCTGAGAAACCCCGCCAGGCGCGGTGCCAGCCACAAGGTGGCGAACGAGGCGAGCAGGCCGACGCGCAGTACGCTGGTGGCGGGCGGTGTTTGCTGCTGGCGGGTGGCGGCGGCGATAGTGTCGAGGGCGGGGCGGATCTGGTCGTAGTAGTGTTGGCCGTCTTCGGTCAGATCGATGGCGCGGGTGCGTCGGATAAACAGCGGTTTGCCCAGGTGCTGTTCGAGTTTCTGCACTTGATGGCTGAGGGCGCTTTGGGTCACTGACAGCTCGGCGGCGGCCTTGATAAAACTCAAATGCCGGGCCACGGCCTCAAAGGCGCGCAGGGCCAGGAGTGGGGGAAGGTCCTTGTGCAGTGCCACGTCGAACGCTCTGTGTGAGGGGGTGGGATGGGGGGATTTTGCGGGCAAATGCGCGCGATGACATCGATTTTGTTTACGCGGGATTGGCGCAGGACGCATTATTGGGGCATCCAAGCCATTACGTAAGCCAAGCCATGAGTGACGATGACAAGCTGATTGACCTGAATGCCGAACGGGCCAAACGTGTTCATGATCTGAATGACAAGCGACTGAATGAAGTGCGCCAGGCGTTTGAACAGGCGATGCCGTTGGGGAAGCCCAAGAAAAAGCCGAAAAGCAAACCGAAAAAGCGTTGATATAGCCTGCATCGTTTGATGCAGGTCAGTTATTTCCCTTCTTTACGCTCCGTCGCGGGCGACATTGATCCTCGTCAATTTCTTCTTTCGTCTTCTTGGTTAACTTAGCCCTATCGCAACAGGGCAAGTGCAGGAGGCCGGTCATGTTTTTCGATAATGTGGTGTTTGCCGGAGTGCTGACGGTTGGCCTCATGGTGATGTTCTTTGTAGGGTTTGGAATTTTTATCTGGAAAGACGCTAATAAGCGTAAGAGGCCTTAGGTCTTTTCGGATACATGAGCACGCAAGGCATTTTGGGCGACTTCGGTCGCCTTTTTTTTGTTTTGGATTTTTTGTTTTGTGTACATATCCGTTGCTGCGGTAACGGCTACTTATGGTTTCGCTCTTAC
>NZ_JACARS010000128.1:0-45273 GCF_013386485.1 Pseudomonas sp. P7758
TCCCTGGATAGCTCCCCGCCTTACCTGGCCCAAATCCTGCCTGCATCACTCCCACCCAGTCGCTACTGACTACGCGGACGACTCTTTTGAGCCCCGCCGCCCAATCCCCGCCCCCGATAATCAAGCATCCCCTTACCACCGCCGAGGCCTTCCCCCATGACGAGCCCATCCACCGAACAGGTCAGCCCCCAAACCCTGCGCAGAGTGATCATCGCCGCCGGTATCGGTAACTTCGTGGAGTGGTTCGACTTCGCCGTCTACGGCTTTCTCGCCACCACCATCGCCCAGCAATTCTTCCCCAGCGGTGACGCCAGCGCGGCGTTGCTGAAGACCTTTGCGGTGTTCGCGGTGGCCTTCGCCTTCCGGCCCCTGGGCGGGATTTTCTTTGGCATGCTCGGCGACCGGATCGGGCGCAAACGCACGCTGGCCATGACGATTTTGCTGATGGCCGGCGCCACCACGCTGATCGGCCTGCTGCCCACCTACGCCGCCATCGGCGTGGCGGCGCCGATTCTGTTGTCGTTGATTCGCTGCGCCCAGGGTTTTTCCGCCGGGGGCGAATACGCCGGGGCCTGTGCCTATCTGATGGAGCACGCGCCCAGTGACAAGCGCGCCTGGTATGGCAGTTTTGTGCCGGTGTCGACGTTTTCTGCGTTCGCTGCGGCGGCCGTGGTGGCGTACGCACTGGAGGCTTCGCTGTCCGCCGAGGCGATGGGCAGCTGGGGCTGGCGCTTGCCGTTCCTGATCGCGGCGCCGCTGGGGCTGGTGGGGCTTTACCTGCGCTGGAAGCTGGATGAGACGCCGGCCTTCCAGGCGGTGAAGCAGGAGCACGCGGTCGCGCACTCTCCCCTCAGGGAAACCTTGCGCAACCATGGTGCGGCGATCTGTTGCCTGGGCGCTTTTGTGTCGCTCACGGCGTTGTCGTTTTATATGTTCACCACCTACTTCGCGACGTATCTGCAGGTGGCGGGTGGCTTGAGTCGGGCGGTGGCGTTGCTGGTATCGCTGATTGCGCTGATTTTCGCGGCGGCGATCTGCCCGCTGGCAGGGTTGTATTCGGATCGGGTGGGGCGTCGGGTCACGGTGATGACGGCGTGTGTGTTGTTGATTGTGGTGGTGTACCCGTCGTTCCTGATGGCCAGTTCCGGGTCGTTCGCGGCATCGGTGGTAGGGGTGATGTTGCTGGCGGTGGGCGCGGTGCTGTGTGGAGTGGTGACGGCGGCGTTGTTGTCGGAGACCTTTCCGACACGCACTCGGTATACGGCTTCGGCGATTACCTACAACATGGCGTACACGATCTTTGGCGGTACGGCGCCGTTGGTGGCGACGTGGTTGATCAGTACCACCGGCAGCAACCTGTCGCCGGCGTTTTATCTGATTGCGGTGGCGGTGCTGGCGTTGGCGGGCGGGTTGGCGTTGCCGGAGACGTCACGGATTTCGCTGCATGAGGTGGGCGTGGAGGAAAAAGGCGCAGCGCCGGTGTTGTCGCGTTAAAGTCGGCGGGTGTTCAAAAGTGCCGGAGACCTGAGCGATGCGTATTACCTGCCTGCATACCGCCGAGAGCAACATTGCCGTGTTTGACGCTGCCGCAGCAGCGCTGGGGATCGGGTCACGGGTTTTGCACCATGCAGTCCGGGCCGATCTTCTGGCAGCGGTTGAATGCGCGGGTAAGCTGACCGCAGGCATAGCCGAGGAAACGCAGCAGGCGCTGGTTGCGCTGGCTCAGCACTGCGATGCAGTGGTGCTCACCTGTTCGACCCTGGGCCCGGTGGTTGAACTTGCCGGTACTCACACCCGGGTGCCGATTCTGCGGGCAGATGAAGCGCTGGCATTCGCGGCGGTTCAAGCTGGCGGGAAGGTGGTGGTGTTGTGCGCTGTCGAAACCACACTCGAGCCGACTGCTCGCTTGTTTTACCAGATGGCCCAGCACACCGGGGCGTCGGTGGAGGTGCAACTGGTTCCAGGGGCGTGGGCGATGTTCAAGGCGGGCGACCTGCACGGTTATCTCGCGACCATCGCCAAGGCTGCGGACCGTGCCTATGGGGATGGCGCGTCTATCGTGGCACTGGCGCAAGCGTCCATGAGCGAAGCCTCTTCGCTTGTAACGACGGGCCCTGCTCCACTCACCAGTGCATCGACGGGGCTGCGGGCAGCGCTGAGTCGTGCCGAACGCGGGTATGATCCAGGCTAACCCGGCCCGACTGGACCCACGCTGATGCCCGCCTCCCACACCCGGCCTACTCCCGCACCACTCCTCAAGCCCGGCGAAACCGTGGTGCTGTTCGACGGTGTGTGCAAGCTGTGCAACGGCTGGGCAAGGTTCCTGATTCGCCATGACCACGACCGACGTGTGCGCTTGGCGGCCGTTCAGTCGCCCGAAGGTCAGGCGCTACTGGCCTGGGCCGGGTTGCCGCTGGATCAGTTCGACACCCTCGCCGTGATCCGCGACCGGCAGTATTGGGAGCGTTCGGAGGCGGTGTTTGAAATCATTGCGCAACTGCCTGCCCGCTGGCGCCCGTTGCTGGTGCTGCGCGCCATCCCGCGCTTTCTTCGGGATTGGGCTTATGATCGCATCGCGCGTAATCGCTATCGGCTCTTCGGGAAATACGACACCTGCCTGTTGCCGGACCCGGATCATGCGCGGCGTTTTTTGAAGGGGCCGCCATGAACACCTGAGTTTGGCTTACTCACCTGGGCAGGCGTGGAGGATAGGTAAAGCACTCACTCCCCGCGTCCAGTGTCGTAGCGTTTGGAATAGGAAGCCCCCATCAGATAGAAGCACCCACCCGCCACGATAAACGCCGCGAGCATATAGAACATGAAATGCGCCGACTGCGTTGCCAGGGCAAACCCGCACAGCACCGGCCCCAGCGCACCGCCGAGGCTGGACAGGTTTTGCGCGCCGTAATACATGCCGCGCAGGTGCTCCGGTGCGATGCGGTCGATAAACATGTACTCGGCCGGGAACACGATGATTTCGCCCACGGTGAATATCGCCACGGCCAACGCCCAATGCAGCACGGTGGTGGACAGCGCAAAACCGACGACGCCCAGCAGAAACAGGCTGAAGCCCGCCGTCAGCCATTGATTCAGATGCTCGTTGGTAATGCGCTTGCCCACGATGTACTGCAGGCAGATCACCACGGTCGCATTGACCGCCACCACCGAGCTGATGACCCGGTAGGTAAATTCCGGCGTGCTCGTGGTCACCAGGTATTGCGAGATGTAGCCGGTGAACTGGCCGAACGCCACGGCGCTCAACGCGCCGCCCACCGTGAAGCAGACCAGGCGATAGTCCTTGAGCAGAATGCGCCCCACCGCGACGAACGACACCGGGGCATTGGCCGGGTCGGCGGAGCTGAGGCTCCTGTCGCCCCACACCCAATAGGTGAGGAAGAAGCCCATGCCCAGGATCGCCGACACCAGGAACGGCAGTTTCATATCCATGTGCGCGAGCCCGGCGCCAATGAACGGCCCCACTGCGTAACCAATGTTGATCAGGGTGTAGCGCACCGAAAACACTTTGCCGCGTTCGGCTTCCGGCAGCAGTTTGCCAAACGCGGCCTTGACCACGATATCGATCACTGAATAGGCGAAGTTGAACGACACCAGAAACAGGAAAAACAGCCACAGGTGCGACGTGACGCACATGCCGATGAAGCCGACGGTGAAAAACCCCGTGAAGCTGAGGATCAATCGGTAGCTGGAGATTTTGTCAGTCAGGTAGCCGCCGTAAAGGCTCAGCAACGAACCGATGAGCATCGCACCGCCCACCACCAGACCGATTTCGCTGATGCCCAACGTGAAGTTGGATGACAGATAAATCACCATATACGGCAGGGTAATGGCGCGCCCCAGGGTCAGGAACAACGCAGACGACAGCAGCAGATTGACCGAAAACGGGTAGTGTCTGAAGGCAGCGAGCATCAGCGTCGGTTCCTGTTATTGGCAGTATCAAAGGCTAAGTAACATATCCTTACACATCCACCTTTGAGCCGGCGTAATTATTTAGCCGCGCCCCCAATCGCCCGCGCCGCCTCAGCCAAACGCTGCGTAGCGACGCGGATTTCCTCCGAATTGAGCGAGGCGAAGCCCAGGCGCAAGGCATTTTCAGGATGATCAAACGGTGAAAACAGGCGACCGCTGCGCACCACCAGGTCCAGCTCCAGTGCTTTTTCGGCCAGTCGGCCGACGTCGATTGAGTCGGCGAACTTTACCCACAGCGCCAGCCCGCCTTCGGGTTCCTGCACAGAGATCTGCTCGCCAAAAGCTTCCAGCAAACAACTGAGCAGGGTCTCCCGACGCCGACGGTATTCCCTGGAAACCCGCCGCAGGTGCTTCTTCAATTCGCCATCGTTGATCAAGTCCGCGAGCATCCGCTGCATCACGGCATCGCCCTGGCCCAGGCTCACCGCCGCCGTACGTTCGAGCACTTCGATGAGGTTCGACGGGGCAACGATATAGCTGCAACGGAAGGTGCTGCCCAGGGACTTGGACAGCGAGCCGATGTAGATCACATGACGCTGCGCGCTGTCACTGGCCAGGGGCAAATAGGGCCGTCCGGCAAAGTGATACTCGTGGTCGTAGTCTTCCTCGATGATGCAGAAGTCATGCAGCCGGGCCAGTTCCAGGAGCTGCTGGCGACGTCCGGCACGCAGGCTGACGGTGGTAGGAAACTGGTGATGGGGGGTGACGTACATCATCCGTACGTTATGCAGGCGGCACAGCTCGGCGAGCTGGTCGACCCGGCAACCTTCGTCGTCCAGGTCCACGGTGACCAGTTGCGCGCCCAACTGGCGGAAAATCTCCCAGGCCGGTGGGTAACTCAGGCGTTCGACCACCACCACATCACCGGGTTTGAGCAGCGCGCTGGCGGTCAGGTACAGCGACATCTGCACGCCTTGGGTCAGGCAAATCTGCGGCGCGCCGACCGTCAGGCCGCGATTGTGGCGCAACATTTCGGCCAGGGCGTTGCGCAGGTACTGTCCGCTGCCTTCGCTGCCATGGCGCACGGTGTTGGTGGTAAAGCTGTTGCGCAAGGCATTGCGGTAATAGCGGTGCAGCACGGCTTGCGGCAGCAAGCGATGGTCACAGGCGCCATTGTCGAAAAACAGCGCGCCGGGCCGGTGTTGCAGGGCTGTCACCTGTTCGCCCGGGGTGAAATAGGCCGCCGCAGGCACCTCCCGCAATGCCGGGGCAAACGACTTCGGGGCGCGGGTGGCCGGCACCGCGCGTGTCGCCAGTTGCGAACTGACGAAGGTACCGCGACGTTGAAGGCTGACCAGCCAGCCCTTGGTTACCGCCTCCTCGTAGGCAAGGATCACCGTCTTGCGGTTGACGTCCAGCAGTTGCGCCATCTCCCGCGTGCCGGGCAACAGCGCTCCGGGGCGCAGGCGGCCCTCGACAATCGCGCTCACCAGGCCCTCGACGATCTTTCTGTAGGACGCCTGCGGCTGCTCCCCATCGAGTTTGAGCAGCGGGCGCCATTTGCGAAGCTGGACCATATGAATTATCCAAAACTGGAGGTTCTCCTGGTCCTAGTCTACCGCAACAATCGAGGCTCAATTGCCCCGAGGTGTTTATGCACAACCGCCATGTCGTTGAATTGTTGCCCTCGGGCAAATCCTTCGAAGCTGCCGATCAATTGCTGCTCGACGCCATGCTGGCCAGCGGTCTCGCCGTACCCTTTTCCTGCCGGCGCGGCGCCTGCGGATCGTGCAAGGTCAAGGTGGTGTCGGGCCAGCACCGGGAAAAGCTGCGCACACCCGACACCCCTGCCCCTTCTTATCCGCTCGCGGCTGACGAGATGTTGCTGTGCCAGAGCCATGCCTGCAGCGACATGCGCGTGGAAATCCCCGGCTGGTCACTGGACACGCCCGCGCTGGAAGCCAGCGCACAGGTGATCAGCAAACGCGCGTTGAGCGCCGACATCGTCGAGCTGGTGTTGCTGACTGCCCAGCCACTCGAAGTCCGGGCCGGCCAGTACCTCAGGTTTCGCCTCGACGATGGCGACAGCCGCTGTTTCTCCGTGGCCAATCTGCCCGCGCAGGATCAAGGCCGGTTGGTATTTCATATTCGCCAGGTCAGCGGCGGCCTGTTTTCCGAACGCATCCTGCCGACCCTGCAAGTGGGCGATGCCGTAAAACTCGAAGGCCCCGTGGGCGCCTGCACCTGGCAACACGACGATGAGCGCCCTGTTGTGCTGTTCGCTACCGGGACCGGTTATGCCGGTATCAAGCCCTTGTTGCTGACGGCCCTGGCCCGCCAGGCCGAGGTCACCCTGTATTGGGGTAACTCGGCACCGGCGGACTTCTATGACGTCGAGTTTCTCGAACGGGCCAGCCAGGCCCATCCACGCTTTCTCTGGCATCGGGTTTTGTCGGCAGACGCCCGCGTACAGCAGGTCGCGTTGACACAGCCCCATGACTGGGCCGAGAGCCAAATCTACGCCTGCGGCAATAGCACGATGATCAACCAGGCCCGCGAAGCCTGCCTGGCGGCAGGTGCGCAGGCGCATCGTTTTGTCGCCGAAGCCTTCGTCCCCAGCGGTGCATTGACGCCAGCGGAGTCGCTCAACACGCGGCACCCGGTGCTGGAAAAAGTCGGCCCGCGCTACTCGTTGGACGGCATGCTCGCGGCCCGCGAGCAAACGGTCAGGGCCCTGGCCGCCATCGCCGATCAATTGAAAGTCGGCATGACCACGGCGCAAGCCCTCGCAATGGCCAGCGAGACATTGCAGGCCATGGGCGCGTCTCACACCTGGCATCCCACCTATATCCGCTTTGGCGAAGACACCATCCGCACACCCCGCCAAGGCATCGACCTGCTGCGCAAGCTGCGGCCCACCGATATCGCGGTGGTGGACCTTGGCCCGGTGTGGGATGGCTATGAAGGCGACTATGGCGACACCTTCGTATTCGGCGAGCACCCATTGCATGACGCTTGCACGAAGGCCCTGCATGAAGTGTTCGACGAAACCCGCGATGCCTGGCACCGCGGGCTGACCGGGCGCGAGCTGTACGACTTCGCTGAGGGTAGCGCCCTCTCCAAGGGCTGGCGCCTTGAGCGCAACCTGGCCGGACACCGCATCGCCGACTTCCCCCATGCCCTGTTCGGGCAGGACAAGCTGGCTGAAGTCGAGATCGTACCGAGCGAGATGGTCTGGGTGCTGGAGATACAGATCTGCCATCCCACACAACCGGTCGGGGCGTTCTTCGAGGATATTTTGATTGGCGAGGCCAACGGGGGCGTGTAGGGACGGGCCGTACGGTGGACCCGGTGAGTCCAGAGCGGTAACGTTATCCGGGCATTATCACCTCAGCAAAAAGGGAGTTTGCATCATGACCGACGACACAAAAACAAAAGGGCCAGCGTCGTACTTCCCCTCCATCGAAAAAAACTATGGGCAACCCATTAGCCACTGGCTGGATCTGCTCAAGGCCGCCAGTTCCAGGAAGCATATGGAGCTTGTGGCCTTGCTCAAGACTGAACACGGCATGGGCCATGGTCACGCCAATGCGTTGGTTGCGTACTTCTTGGCGGCTGAAAAAGGCAATTGATCCACCTCCCGGCGGGCGGTGAACGTGCCTACCCGCCGGGCGTTGCGGCTGTCTCTTGCAGCGTTCGTTCAAGTCGTCGCAGGTGAGCATTCACAATGAGTTTGTGCGCTGGCCCCACTGGCAGCATGTAGAGGCGCCCATAGGTGTTATGGGTGACAACCGACGAGGTGATCGTGAGTACACGGTCAGCGATTGAAAGGCAGATCATCACATCCAGGTGCCGGTCACGCTCGGTCAGCACCAGCATGTCGGGCGCGCTGCGTTCCACCAGGAAGAAGTCCAGCCGGTCGCCGACCTGCACAGCCTCGCGCAAGGTGCCGGAGAACCCACCGATGCGCTTCACACCAAACAACGAGGAAATGGCATCCCTGATTCGGAAAGCCACCTGCATCAACGGCCCCGGTTCGCCGGTCATGATGTTCCAGGCATCCAGCGCGGTGATTTCAGTAGGCAGCGGGGCTGACCGGGTGTCGTAGTAATCAAGCTCTGACGGTGCACGCAGCGTGTGAACAACATCGGTAGTCGTCAACATTATCTTCCCTGATTGCTCGGTTAGAGCGGCTGACCTACATCAATACGATTCCCGTCCGGGTCTTCGAACACAAACGCCCGCAACCCGTAATCCTGATCCTTGAGGCGCTTGATGATCCTCGCCCCATGCTGCACGCAAGCGGCGTGCAGCCTGTCGACATCGTCCACCATCAGGTGGGCAATCGTGAACGCGGCGGCTGGGTGGTTGGGTTGCAAGGTCAAATGCAGCTCGCCCTGGTCGCGCTGCAGAATCATGAAGCCGATCGGGTTTCCATTTTCGAAGGCTTTCGTAAACCCCAGGACCCTGGTGTAAAAATCATGGGCCCTGCCCATGTCCTTTACGGGAAGCGTTACTGCAATTCGTCCGAAACGGACGCCATGATCAACGACTGCGCTCATCGCAGAACCTCAACGTGCAAGCACCATGACACCTGCCAGGCGGTGCTGGTGAGTGTGAAGCGCCTTGCCAAACCTGAAGGAGCAGGACGGTGCCTGCGAGGCAGAGGTTATTTTGCGCAGCTACTGAAGTAAAGAGAGATACGAGGGTCGCTGCAGGTCAATGATCAGCAGGCGGTCGTTCAGCTACGATTGCTCGGAGTCGGAACTGAGCCCAAAACCAGCAGGATTGATCAAGCGAACTGAAAGGGGGCGAAGCGCATGCGTTTATTCTCGCCCCCTGCCTCTAACACGGTTTCAGAGATGAAACGCCGGCCCCGCCTCTGCACCTTGTGGAGGCGCTTCAACCTTCACCTTCAGCGCAATCAACAGTGCCGCCAACAGCATCAAGATACCTGCCGCGACAAAGACCCCGCCGATACCACTGAAACTGAACATCGCGCCGCCTGCCGCCGCCCCGGCGGCAATCGCCGACTGCACTGAAGCCACCACCATGCCCCCGGCGCTTTCCGCCTGGTCAGGCACGGCCCGCGCCACCCAGTTCGACCAGGCCACCGGCACCCCGCCAAACGCCAGGCCCCAGAGCATCAACAACCACACCTGCCCGGTCACGGTTGCAGGCAACAGCGCCAGGGCGAGCGCCGCAACGCCCACCAGCGCGGGCATCAGCACCAATGTTCCACGCGGCAGACGCACCAGCAGCCAACCGGCCAGCAGCGTGCCGGCAAAGTTCGCAACGCCAAACCCCAGCAACATCAACGCCAGCCCCTCGGCATCGACGCCAGTGGTGCTTTCCAGGAATGGCCGGATATAGGTGAACAGCGCAAAGTGCCCGGTGTGCACCAGCACGCACCCCAACATGCCCACGGCAATGCCCGGACGCAGCAGCACTTCCAGCACCGTCCTCAAGCGGGCGGTCCTGCGGGGTGCGAGCGGCGGCAGGGTGAACAGCTGGAACACCAGGGTCACGCCGCCCACTGCTGCGGCGGCGAGAAACGCGCTGCGCCAGCCGTACAGCCCACCCAAAAAGCTGCCCAGCGGCACCGCCACGACAGTGCCCACCGCGATGCCGCTGAAGATGATCGACAAGGCACGCGGCAGCAGGGCCGCCGGTACAAGCCGCATCGCCACCGCCGCCGCCATGCTCCAGAAGCCACCCAGGGCGATGCCCAGCAGGACGCGCATCAGCAGCAACACCATGAGGCTCGACGAGACCGCCACCAGCAGGTTGGAGCAGATCATCAGCGCGCTGAAGCACAACAGCACCACGCGCCGGTCGATCCCGCGGGTCAGGCCCGGTACCAGCAACCCTGCGAACAACGCCACCACCGCCGTGACTGTCACCGCCTGCCCTGCCAAGGCTTCCGAGACGCCGAGTTCGACCGCCATCGGCGTCAACAAACTGGCCGGCAGGTACTCCGCCGTGAGTAATCCGAACACGCCCATCGCCAACGAAAACACCGCCATCCAGGCCGGTGTCGCGGGCGCCACATCTGCACCGGTTACGGCGTCACACACACAACTGCTCATCACTGGTCACCCTCCAAAAGTTATCGCGACCGCCAGTCTAGGTAGGCAGAGCAGGATGATCTATGATGCAAAATCTTGAATTCTTTACCGAAACCCCGAAAATGATGCTTCCAGAACCGTTCGACGTGTCCTCTGACCTCATCAACGAGCTGCTGCGCGGCATGCGCCTGCGGGGCGTCGAGTACCGCCGTATCCAGGCTGGGCCGGCGTTTGGCCTGGGCTTTGCGGCCAAACCCGGGCATGCGTACTTCCACCTTGTCGCCGCCGGCGGCGTCACCCTGCGTACCGAGGACGGCACGCAGTACGAACTGACGCCGGGCAACGCCGTGTTCATCTCCCACGGGGGCGCCCATCAGTTGCTCTCCAGCCCGGAGGTGCCGGTGCAGGACATCCACAGCTTCAACGCCGCAGCCCTCGGCGATGCGGTGTGTGCCGTGGATGCCCGCACCGATGCAGGCGTGGCTCAAAGCACCCTGCTCTTCAGCGGCTGCATGGAGTTTGAACTGGGGAGTTTGCACGGCCTTGGCCGCCTGATGCCGGACCTGATGCTGATCGACGCCAAGGGCCAACGTTATCCGGGGTTGATGCCGATCCTGGCGGCCATGGAGCGCGAAGTCAGCAGCGCCCGCATCGGCTTCGCCGGCATTCTGGCGCGCCTGGCGGACGTGGTGGCGGCCATGGTTGTTCGGGGCTGGGTCGAATGTGCCTGCGGGAATGCGTCCGGCCTGGTGGCCGCGCTACGCGACCCGCGCCTGGCCAAGGCCCTGCTGGCGTTGCATCAACAGCCTGGGCGCGACTGGACGGTGGAAGAGCTGGCGGCGCAGTGTCATACCTCGCGCTCGGTGTTCGCCCAACACTTTCAAACCACGATCGGCACGCCACCGTTGCGCTACGCCACCGAACTGCGGATGCGCCTGGCCAGCCAGTGGCTGACGCTGGAGCGGCTGCCCATTGAAACCGTGGCGCAGCGCCTTGGCTATAACTCCCAGGCCGCGTTCAGCCGGGCATTCAAGCGCGTCACCGGGCAGCCGCCGGGGGCCAGCCGGCGATCTTGAGCCGCTAGGAAAAGTGCGTGATCAACATTTCTCGCACTGCACTGACCAGCGAAGCCTCTCCCGGACGCGGCGGTAACAGGCTGAACTCGACATCGGGCAGCGCCGGAAGCGTTTGAATCGACCGGCATGCCTCGGCCCCGGCAGGCACGGCCGAGCTGTTCAGGCACGCCACGCCCAGCCCCGCCAGCAGTGCCGATTGCAGGCCCGCCACCCCGGACGCGGAATGCGCAATGACATACGGCACCCCGCGCGCATCCAACAGGTCGATGGTGAACCGCTGCAAGCTGCAATCCTGGGGAAGTACCACCAACGGCAGCGGCGCCACGAGTTCGTGCTGTGCGTCGAACCCACTGAGTGCCACCCACCGCAGGGCCTCTCGTCGTACGGGAATGCCTTCGGGAAGGCTGCGACCATCGAGGATGCGCATCGACAGGCCAATGTCGAATTCGCCGCTGTTGGCGCCCTTTTCGATTTGCAGGCTCTTGCGCACCGAAACATGCAACCGAAGCTGCGGATATCGCGTGCGCAAACCCTTCAACATGCCCGCGATGGCGCTCGGCAAAAAATAGTCGGTGATGGCCAGGCGCAGTTCGCCGCTCAAGGTCACGCCGCGCATGTCCTCAAGCACGCAGTCACTCAGCGCGAGCAATTCACGCGCATGTGCCAGCAGGCGCTCTCCGGCAGGTGTGGGGCTCACGCCTTTTTTGCCGCGCTCCAGCAGCGTCACGCCGGTGAAGGTTTCCAGCTTGCGAAGTTGCTCACTGAGCGCGGACTGGGAACGGCACAGCTTGGGCGCGGCCGCCGAAAGGCTGCCGGATTCCAGGATGGTGACGAAGGAGCGCAGTTGCTCAAGGTCAAAGGGGCGCATGTCTAACCTGCGTTTTTTCCGATAGATATCATTATATCTTCCCGTTTTTCAGATCCGAATAATTTTCTTAATCTGGCACCTCACCCTACCCTTACGAGGAATTCGCCATGCCAGGCATCACCCTGAAAATCTCCGGAGAACGCAATCCCGAACTGGTCCGCCAGCTCGTCCCGCAGCTCACTGCACTGACCTGTGAAGTGCTCGAGAAACGCCCGGAGCAGACCTTGCTGATTCTCGATTTTGTGCCGCACGACCAGTGGTTCATTCATAACCGCTCGCTGGCCGAACACGGGCGCAACGCATTCCGCCTGGAAGTCACCGTGACCGATGAGACCAACACCAAGGCGCAAAAGGCGCGTTTTCATCGTGAGGCCTACACGCTGTTGGCGGAGTTGATCGGCAACCTGCACCCGCACTCCAATGTGCACATCATCGACTGCCGGGCCAGTGCCTACGGCTATGAAGGGGTGACTCAGGAGTACCGCTATCAACACACTTGATAGGCCGGGAAAAAGCCGCGCATGCATGTCGATCAGGTCAATGCGCGGCTCATCAAGTCCGTGAACAGTTGCAGAACCCGTTCATCATCCACGCCCAACAATCGGTCACCCACATAGCATTCGGTCTTGCACCATCCCGGTCCATGAACGACAGCACGCCCAGCCGCGACACCAGGTAACGCCCCGGCAAAAGGACCGTTGACGCGGGCTTTTATGACAAAAATTTCATACAGCTAAACTGTACAGTTTTTCTGCACGCATGCTAATGTCCGAGCATGAACAAACCTTCCATCACCTCCGAAACCCAATCCGCCGCCCTGGCTGCCGAGCTGCGCATCTCCCTGGGCAAGCTGATACGCCGGCTGCGGGAACAAACCCATCCGAACGATTTCACTTCCGCCCAGAAGTCGGTGCTGCTGCGCCTGGACCGAGACGGGCCCAGCACCGTCTCGGCCCTGGCCCGGGCGGAGAGCGTGCGGCCGCAGTCCATGCGCATCACCGTGGCCGGGCTGGAAACGATGAAAGCGATCAGGGGCAAACCCGACCCCAGCGATGGGCGCCAAACCCTGATCGAGCTGACTCCCGGCTTTCGTAAGCACCTGATCGCCAGCCGGGCAGCCAAGGACGATTGGCTGTTGCGGGCGCTGCAGGAGCAACTGTCTGCCGAAGAACAAGCTGAACTCGCGGCAGCGGTAAAGCTGCTGGAGCGCCTCGCCGACTTTTGAGCCCCCTATCCGTTCGAGGACATCCCATGGCCGTCACCTTGCTGGATCCCAACACCGCGCTGATCATCGTGGACTTGCAAAAAGGCATCGCCGAATACCCGTTCATCCACCCCATCGGCGCCGTGGTGGAACGCTCCCGTGCACTGCTCGACGCGTTCCGCGAGCGCGGCATGCCGGTGGTGCTGGTCAACGTCACAGGCTTCGCCCCTGGGCGCACCGAGCGGCCACGGCGCAGCGATGTATTTCCACCGGGATGGGCCGACCTGCTGCCCGAACTCGATCAGCAACCCGGCGACATTGGGGTGACCAAACGCACCTGGGGTGCCTTCGCCAGCACCGATCTTGAGGCGCAACTCAAAGCACTCGGCGTGACCCAAGTGGTGATCACCGGCGTTGCTACCGGAACCGGCGTGGAGTCCACCGCGCGCCAGGCCTACGAGGCCGGCTTCAACGTGACCCTGGCCGTCGACGCCATGACCGACGCGAACGCCGAGGCCCATCACTACAGCCTGAACCAGGTATTCCCGAAGCTGGGGGAAACCGGCACGGCGCAAGAGATCATCGGCTTGCTTGAAACAAGGGGGGCGTGACGATGCAATGGCATGAGCTGGTGTCTTATTTCTTCGGCGGCGTATTGCTCGCCAACGCGCTGCCCCATTGCCTCAGTGGCTTGATGGGCCAGTCCTTCCAGACGCCGTTTGCCAAGCCGCGCGGCCAGGGGCGGTCCTCCTCGACGCTGAATGTGCTCTGGGGTTTTCTCAACCTGGTGATCGGCTACGTGCTGGTCTGCCGGGTCGGGGACTTCGATCTCAAAAACACCGCTGATGTGCTCGCCCTCGGGCTCGGGGCCTTGGCCCTGAGTGTTTTCCTGGCGCAGCATTTCGGGCGCTTCAACGGTGGTCATTCCTCAGGGCCGGTGTGAGTTCGATGGGCATTTTCCGCTCGCTGCGCAGCGTCAACTACCGCATTTGGGCCGCCGGCGCCCTGGTGTCGAATATCGGCACCTGGATGCAACGCACGGCCCAGGACTGGCTGGTGCTGACCCAACTCACGCCGCATAACGCGTCGGCCGTCGGCATCGTCATGGCGTTGCAGTTCGGGCCGCAATTGCTGTTGCTGCCCTGGACCGGCTTCGCCGCCGATCACTACGACAAGCGCAAGCTGCTGATGGTCACCCAGGGCGTGATGGGCGTGCTGGCGCTGATGCTGGGGGTGTTTACCCTGACCGGCATCGTGCAGCTGTGGCACGTGTATGTGTTCGCGTTTTTGTCCGGCTGCGCCTCGGCCTTCGATGCACCGGTGCGGCAGATATTCGTGGCGGAGCTGGTGGGCGAAGCGGACCTGTCCAATGCCATCGCGCTCAATTCCACCTCGTTCAACATGGCGCGCATGATTGGCCCGGCGGTGGCCGGCGTGACCATCGCGTCGGTGGGCACCGGCTGGGCGTTCCTGCTCAATGGCGCGAGTTTTTTCGCGGTGCTGGCCTCGCTGTTTCTGCTGCGGGTTTCCGGCCTGCACACCAGCCTGCGGGCGCTGCGCACCAAGGGCAGCCTGACTGAAGGCCTTCGTTATGTGTGGGCGCGGCCGGACCTGATGGCGATCCTGATCATGCTGTTCTTGATCGGCACCTTCGGCATGAATTTTCCGATCTTCATCTCGACCATGGCCGTCACCGTGTTCCACGCCGATGCCCGCGGCTATGGCCTGCTGACGTCGACCCTGGCCATCGGCACCGTTGCCGGGGCGCTGCTCGCAGCCGGTCGCGAGCGGCCACACTTCAAGGCGTTGTTGATCGGCGCGCTGGTATTCGGGGTGGGCTGCACGCTGGCGGCGATTGCCCCGAACTATTGGTTGTTCGCCGGGGCGCTGGTGATCATCGGCGTGGGCGCGCTGACCTTCAGCAACACCACCAACAGCCTGATGCAACTCACCACCGAGCCCGCCATGCGCGGCCGAGTGATCGCCTTGCGGGTGGGCGTGGCGCTTGGCGGCACACCGATTGGAGCACCGATAGTGGGTTGGGTTGCCGACCACCTGGGCCCACGCTGGGCACTGGCAGTCGGCGCCGCCTCGGGCATCCTGGCCGCCGGCGTGGCGGTGTACACCATGACGCGCAAGCTGGATCGGCCTAAAAATATGTGATGGGCAACACAGCTCCCACAGTTGATCTTCGCAGGCTCGCACAGTTGATCGTTCCCACGCTCTGCGTGGGAATACATCCTGTGACGCTCCGCGTCACCATTGCGCAGGACTTGAACCTTGCATCGTCAGCTGGACGCAGAGCGTCCGAGGCGGCATTCCCACGCAGAGCGTGGGAACGATCATCTCGATCCGACAAAATCCTGCGTAGGAGCTGTCGAGCTTCAGCGAGGCTGCGAAGAGGTCCTGTCAGGCAATAAAGATGTCGCCTGCCAGTCCGCCATCGCAGCCTCGCTAAAGCTCGACAGCTCCCTCAGTAGATCTCTCGCGTATCATCACCCTCCTCGCTCCTCAAGGAATCCCCATGTCTTCAAGCAAACGCGACAGCGCGCGCATCGAACGTCGCCTGGTCGCGGCCCTGACCGAAGCCTGTGAGATCGCGAAAGCCGAAATTACCGGCTTCGACTGGCTGACCCACGAAGTCGACTACCAGGCCTTTGCCCAAAGCCTGCTGGTCATCTGGGTATTCGATACCAGGGCGAACCGGGAACTGGCCCTATCTACCGGACTGGACCTGCGCATGCGCGAGCTGACGGCCACCGCGCTGGAGGATGCCGGGGTGGATCGCCCTTCTTCGGACCGCTACGTGCGCTTCGACTCCGAGGAAGAATGCCACCTGCAGCATGGCGGCAATTGGCGCCTGCGCCTGCTCAAACTGTATGCGGTAAAGGGGTAAAGCCTTGGCTAAAGATATCGAGAACCCGTGCGTCTCAACCTGCCAGCTCAGTGGTGAGCTGTGCGTGAGTTGTGGACGCACCAAGGACGATATTCGCAAATGGAAAAAGATGAAGCGGCCAGAGAAGATGGCCGCTGTGCAGCGCGCAACGTTGCGCTTGAAGACGTTGAAAAAGGGCAAGTGACGCACCCGGTTTCAGGCCATCAAGTACGCCCGACGGACCCCGTCACCGGAAAATTCCCGAGCAACTTGAGCCCGGTGGTTTTCACAAACGTCGCGTAGTCCATCGGCTTCTCGATACGGGTTTCAGCGTTGGGCAGAACATACGCCCAGGCGCGCTTGGACGACACGTCGTAAACCAGCTTGAACAGGCGAGTCGGCACCCAGACCTTGTTGTCGCCAATGGTGCTGTAGCCCGGGTCAAACAACGGCCCGGTGAACACGAACACGTTGCCGTCGGCGCGCTTGGCAAACTTGCGCACGTCCGCCTCGACCTTGCTCCAGATCTTGCGGTTGTTGGTCGGGTCTTGCGGGACCATGTTCGACAGCGCAAAGGACTGGGCCATGGCGTTGGTGCTCGGCGCATCCGCCGCCGGGGATTGATGGCCACGGTCCACGGCCGGGTGTTGGCCACGGTAGTCGCTCAACTCGGCGCGCGCGCCTTTGGGAATACGCGGGTCGGGGTAGAACTGGTTGGTGCGTTCTTCGCCTTTGGCATCCTTCAACTGGCCGGCATTCAGGCGTTCGACCACCACCAGCGGGGTCTTGCTGGTTTGCGAGTACAGCACCGCGAAATTATCGGAACACAGCGCCAGGGGTTTCATGGTGGCCGGCACGGCGGCCGTGTTGATCGGTTGTGCGGCCGGGAACAGGTCGGCGCAACTGTCGAACGATGGCTTTTTCTGTTGGCTTGAATACAGACCCAGGGCCGCGCCCTGGCTGATGGAGCCCGAGCGGGAGGTATGGGATTGAGGCGGTGTGATGAGGTCCAGCAGGCCACGGGCTTGCGCCCCGGTGGAGAGCAAAACAAGGGCCGACAGCCCAACTGCAATTTTGCGTAGGTGCATGGGTTAAATCTTCAAAGTTCGATTGCGGGGCTTATGGACCCATGGATGTGACTTTAGTGCGAAGCAGCGCTGCAAAATACCCTGAACACGGTTTACGTAAGTGACTGATAGGTTTGAAGATAAGCTCGCAGCATGCGGGTCACCTGCTGTTCCAGGCCGGCTTCAAAGGCCGCAGATGCATTGCCTTCAAGCAACGCCCGGACCGGTCCCACCACCGCGCTGAGCGAGATGGCGGCGGTAAGGGATGGGTCTTCAAAACGGGCATCCGACGCCGTCGCCAACATCGCTGCAATCGCGGCCACCACCCGCTTGTTGATCCGCGCCACAAGCTCCGCACCGCCCCGCTCACCTGCGATGGCATACAGGGCTTTGGACGCCGTCGGGTCCATCAGCTTCACGGCGAGAAAAGCCGTGACAAACCCCGATGCCATTTCCGCCACCGTGGTGCCCTGGTGTTGATCGCACGCCTGCTCGACGGTCTCGGCCACCTGCACCAGATGCTTCTCCAATACCGCAGCAAGCAGTGCATCGCGGTTCGGATAGTACTGATAGAGACTGCCCACCGACATGCCCGCCCGCTCGGCCACGCGGGTCGTGGTGCAGCGGACCAGGCCCTGAGCGGTCAAAACCTGAAGGGTTGCCGTGTGCAGCGCTTCCACCGTCGCCGCCGACCGGGCCTGGACCGCTGATTTTCTTGGCTTTAACGACGCTTTGAGAGGGCTCATGGAATGCGAATTCTAAACCTGAAGGATCCTTCATATTATAGGCTTCCTCCCGTCAAGCAAGAGCCCCGACCATGACCACCAGCACATTCAATCTCGGCGATCGCACCGTCAACCGCATCGGCTACGGCGCCATGCAACTGGCCGGCCCAGGCGTGTTTGGCCCGCCCAAGGACCGTGATGCAGCGCTGGCCGTACTGCGCGAGGCCGTCGCTTGCGGCGTGAACCATATCGACACCAGCGACTTCTACGGGCCGCATGTCACCAATCAGATTATTCGTGAGGCACTGCACCCGTATAAAGACGATCTTACGATCGTCACCAAGGTAGGCGCCCGCCGTGGCGACGATGGCGCCTGGTTCAACGCTTCGTCGAAGGCCGAGCTGACCCAGGCCGTGCACGACAACCTGCGCAACCTGGGCCTGGATGTGCTGGACGTGGTGAATGTGCGGGCCATGCACGGCGTGATGGGCACTGCCGAAGGCTCGATCGAGGAACCCCTGAGTGCCATTGCCGAGCTGCAACAACAGGGCCTGATACGCCATATCGGCATCAGCAACGTTACCCCGACGCAGGTCGCCGAGGCGCGAAAAATCGTGCGCTTCGTGTGCGTCCAGAACCTGTACAACATCGCCCACCAGCACGATAACGCGATGCTCGACGAATTGGCCCGGGACGGCATCGCCTATGTGCCATTCTTCCCGCTGGGCGGGTTCTCGCCAGTGCAGTCAGCGGTGTTGTCGAACGTTGCACGGCGCCTCGGCGTCACCCCGATGCAACTGGCCCTGGCATGGCTGCTGCGCCGTTCCCCGAATATCCTGCTGATCCCGGGAACGTCCTCGGTCACCCATCTACGGGAAAACATCGCGGTGGGCGAGCTGGATCTTTCGGACGAGGCACTCGCAGAGCTGAACACCCTCGCAGGCTGACCCTCACGCCAGCAGTTCTGCGATCCACCGCGCCTGCTGGGCGACCTCTTGCACCTTGTCCTCGGGCACCGCTTGCCGCGCCTGGGCGAAGTCGCTCAGGGTCTGCTGTTTGTGGCGCAGGATGCGCTGCCACTTGAGCAGGAATTCCGGGCTGCGGGCCTGCATTTGCAGCGGGCCGAAGTACAGTTCTTCGGCGGTGTAGGTCACAGGCCCGGCGTGCTCGGCAACGATGATTTCGTAGAAGAAGCGGTTCTCCCGCAGCAGCTCTTCGCACACGATGCGGTAGCCGTTCTCCATCAACCATTGGCGCAACGGTTGCTCGCCGCCGTTGGGCTGCAGCACCAGGCGCTCCCGGCCGTTGAGGCGCGCCTTGTCGCTGTCGAGGATATCGCGGATGGTCTCGCCGCCCATGCCGCAGATGCTGATCGCGGTGATCCCGTCTCCCGGCTCGATCGCCGCCAGGCCACTGGCCAGGCGTACGGTGATGTGTTGCTCCAGCTCGTTCTCGCGCACCGTGCGCTCGGCTGCGCGAAACGGCGTCAGGGCCACCTCGCCCGCCACCGCCGCCACGATGGCGCCGCGGCGCATCAATGCCACCGGCAGGTAGGCGTGGTCGGAGCCGATATCCGCCAGGCGCGCCCCGGCGGGGACGTGCGTCGCCACGCGCTCAAGGCGCATGGACAATGTGTGTTCGTTCAACTGCCGTTCCTTTTCGGTAATACCCTGGCCATTGTATTGCGGGTTCATCAAAGAGGAACGTCACTTTGGTGAGCGCCGTCAATCAGTGGCCGCCAGCCTTACCAGTTCCTTGCGCAACAGCGAACGATCCAGCACCGCCATCCCGGCCTGCCAGTCGATGGAAAGCAACTGGCTCAGTTTTTCCTGGCTGACCTTGGGCTCAGCCAGGAAATAGCTTCTGCACTCGCGGATACTGATGAGATTCACCAGCCAGTCCTCCCCCTGCGCCGCCAGCCAATCAGCGATGGTCGAGCGATGCTTTCGGATCAGCGCACCGGCATCCCACACCGTCATCTGCGCAAAAACCTGCGGCAGGTTGCTGTCGGCTTTCAGCCACTTCAGGTCGCCCGCCAACGCGCCTGCAAGGTCTGACTCGATAGTGGCCTGGCACTCGGAGAAATACCGCTCAGGCCAGTCTGCCGCGAGTTTCGCCAGCAGCGCGAGGGTTTCATAAGCCCGAACATCCGCCGCGGTGGTCAACTGCCCGGTAAAATTCAGGGTATTGTCCAGGATTGCCGTGGCCAGCAGCGCGGCACTGTGCTCACTGATCAGCGGCAACAAACCGGCCGCTTCCCAACGCAGGAAAACCTGCGTCGCTGCTGCACCGATCAAACGGATGTCTGCGGCACTTCCCAGCCTCTGCGCCCAATAGGTTTCAAACCCCGGGTGATGGTCAATCACCTCCACCACCTGATCGAGCACGACCACCGGGTCGAAGTGGTGGAAGTCCGAGATATCCACCATCACAAACTCATCGCCGGGCCCGGGCCGGTAGTCATCCAGTGATGATCGCCAGCCGAGCACGGTCCTGGAGATGCTGGCATTCAGTGGAGCACTGCTGACGGCACGCGCCTCGATTCCCTGACGATTCAACAACTCGGCATACGCAATGCAGCAGGCGTATGCATCGATGTCCAGATACGCCGAGCCGGAGGTGACTACCCTCATCGGAAAAACTCCATGATTTCATATTTTTGGCAGGCAAATTTCACACGCCTTTATGACGAAAACATGACTAAATGGACAGAACAACCCTGGAGATTCGAGCAATGACGTCATTTCGCGTTCGCGAGCTGAGCAGTACGGACACTGAAGCATTGCTGGCCTTCGAAGCCCGTAACCGTGACTGGCTCGAGTCGCATATCGAGGCGCGCGACCCATCGTTTTACTCGGTGCAGGGCGTCGCCGAGCATATTGACGGTTATCTATCAGGCCTGGCCACCGGCACATGGCACCCGTTCGTGATCGAAGACGCCAACGGCGAAATCGTCGGTCGCGCCAACCTGAAAAGCATCGACTCGCCAAAGGGCTCTGCCGAAGTCGGCTACCGCGTGGGTGAGCGCTCGTGCGGGCAAGGGCTGGCAACCCTGGCGCTGAACCATCTGATCCACGAGGCACAGGCGCGCTGGGCACTGACCCAACTGGTGGCGTACGTGTACCCCGAGAATGTGGGCTCACAAAAAGTCCTGACCCGCTGCGGTTTCGTGCCCGACCAGCCCGCACCGGACGGCAAGCCCCAGGGCGAAAACCGTTTTGTCCTGACATTCCAGGCCTGAAGACCCGGCCCCCCGGCGAACCTTTACCCGGTAAACACCGTCCGAGCTAGGGCATTGATGCTTACCGCTCGCCGCGAGGTTTCCGTTTGAAAGCTGCCATCATCAAAAAATACCGCCTGATCATCAAGACCATGGGCTATGTAGGCTGGGCGCTGTTCTGGCTGCTGCTCTGGGATATCGCCGTCACCGTGGACTTCATGCTGTTCCTCAACAGCAAGATCAACCTGCCGCTGATGCCGCTCACCCTGCTCGGCTCGGCGCTGGTGGTGTTGATCAGTTTCCGCAACAGCAGCGCCTACAACCGCTGGTGGGAGGCACGCACGTTGTGGGGGGCGATGGTCAACAATTCCCGCAGCTTCGCCCGGCAAGTGCTGACGCTGCTGGATGACCCGGACAATGAGGTCAACCCGATAAAGGCGACCTTGCTGCGCCGTCACGTGGCGTATGTGAACTGCCTGGCGGCGCACTTGCGGGGCCAGCCTTGCCCGGAAGAAATCCGCGCCTTCCTGCCGGCCAACGAGTTCGCCCGCAGCACCAGTACCAATAACTTTTCCAACGACATCATCAACGGCTCCGCAGCCCTGCTGGCCCAGGAATACAAGGCCGGGCGCCTGGACAGCATTCGCCTGGCACGGTTGGAGTCGACTCTGGTGGATTTGTCCAACAGCCAGGGCGGCATGGAGCGCATCGCCAATACGCCGCTGCCCTACCCTTACGTGTATTTCCCACGGCTGTTCATCTCGCTGTTCTGCCTGATCGTGCCGGTGGGCCTGGTGGAATCCCTGGGCTGGTTCACCCCGCTGGCGTCCACGGTGGTGGGCTTCATGCTGCTGGCCATCGAACGCATCGGCACCGATTTGCAAAGCCCGTTCCGCGACAGCGAGCACCAGATCCAGATGGAAGCCCTTTGCGAAACCATCGAGAAAAACCTGCAGTCGATGCAGCGTGATTCCCTGGGGGGCGAGCGGATCAGTTAATCCACCGGTGCGCCCTCGCCGCGAGCATAAACGGTCGGCGACTGCCCGGCATACCGGGTAAACGCCACGCTGAAGGCACTGGCGGAGCCATAGCCGACCTGCTCGGCAATGTCGGCGATACCGCCTGCCTGATTGCGCAGCAGCTTCTTCGCCAGCGCCATGCGCCAGGCCAACAGGTACGCCATCGGGGCGACACCCACGGCGCGGTTGAAGCGTTCGAAAAACGTCGAGCGCGACAGTGCGGCGTGTTTTGCCAGTTCCGCCACCGTCCAGGCCCGCATGGGTTGTTCGTGCAGCAGGCGGATAGCGACCGCCAGTCGTTCGTCAGACAAGCCCTGCAGCAACCCGGGGGATGCCGTCGTACTGCCTGTCGAGCGCAAGGCTTCGATCAGCAACACTTCCAGCAACCGATCCAGAATCACTTCTCGTGCAGGCCGCTGGCTGCGTGACTCCTCACCCACAAGATGGACCAGGGTTGCCAGTCTCGGCTCCCCGCGCACATGCACCAGCTCGGGCAGTAACGACACCAGCAAGGCTGCGTCGGGTGAGGCAAACGCACAATGCCCGACCAACAAGCGAATATCCGCCGGCCCGCTCTGTTCGCCAATCCGGAACTCCCCATCAGGCTGCACAACGGGTGTGGTTTCCGGCAGTTCCAGGTCAACGGCACTCGACATGCCGGACACCCGGGAAGCCGGAATCAACACAAAATCCCCGGCCTGCAAAGGTACCGCCGGCCTGCCGTCGAAGGTCAGCCAGCACTGGCCTTCAAGCACCGCGCAGTAAAACGGCTGCCCATTGTGGGCCCGCTGCACGCGCCAGGCACCGGCGCCGCTGACCACTTTGTAAAAGCCTGCGGTGGGTTGCAGCAATGTGACGATCTCGGCCAGCGGGTCGACCATGACCGGACTCCTGCAAATGAAATTTGGACTTTGAAGCATAGCAAGTCCAATCAACGCGGCCTATCGTTTTACGACCCTCATCACTGGCAGGAACGTCCATGAATACTGTATTGATCACCGGCTGCTCGTCCGGCTTCGGCCTGGAAATCGCTCGCTACTTCCTGGCCCGCGACTGGAAGGTCGTCGCCACCATGCGTACGCCCCGGGAAGACCTTCTACCGCCCTCGGAGCACCTGCGGGTGCTGGCGCTTGATGTGAGTGACGAGGCCAGCATCCAGCAGGCCATCGAAGCCGCCGGGCCGGTTGATGTACTGGTCAACAACGCCGGGATCGGCCTGCTGGGCGCGGTCGAAGGCATCAACATGCAAACGATCCGCGAGGTATTCGAAACCAACACCTTCGGTACCATCGCGATGACCCAGGCCGTGCTCCCGCAATTTCGTGAGCGCAAGGCCGGCGTGGTAATCAACGTCACCTCCAGTGTGACCTTGCTACCGTTGCCGTTGCTGGCCGTGTACACCGCCAGCAAATGCGCAGTGAACGGCTTCACCGAATCCCTGGCGTTGGAACTGGCGGCGTTCAATGTACGCGCCAACCTGGTATTGCCAGGGCGCGCACCGACCACCCGCTTCGGCGAAAACGCCCGCAACCGCATCCTGATTCCCGAGGCTTACGCAGGCCTGGCGGAACGCATATTTGCCGCCTGGGGGGAGCCTTCCGAGGTTACGTTGGCCGAGGATGTGGCTGAAGCCGTATGGCGCGCGGCGACTGACCCAAACAGCCCGATGCGTATCCCGGCCGGGGCGGATGCGGTGGCGTTGTCCCGGTAAGGCGCTGGCCGTTAACAAAAAAATCCAGCCAGTGGTGAATTATTCAGTGTCCGCATGTATCTGACCCATTAAGCGCATGCCACCAAAACAGTGGCATCGAAATGGACCTGCGGCTGAGTATTCCCATGAAATCACGCAAGAAAACCGTCAATCCGATTGGATTGGATGACATCACCATCGTCGACGACGCCAAGATGCGCAAGGCGATCACCGCCGCTGCGCTGGGCAATGCCATGGAGTGGTTCGACTTCGGAGTGTATGGCTTTGTCGCCTATGTGCTGGGCAAGGTGTTCTTCCCCGAAGCGTCTCCCAGCGTACAAATGATCGCGGCCCTGGCGACCTTCTCGGTGCCGTTCCTGATTCGCCCGCTGGGCGGCCTGTTCTTTGGCCGGCTGGGGGACAAATACGGCCGGCAAAAGGTCCTGGCGGCGACCATCGTGATCATGTCCCTGAGCACCTTCGCCATCGGGCTGATCCCCTCCTATGACTCGATCGGCATCTGGGCGCCGATCCTGTTGCTGCTGGCCAAGATGGCCCAGGGCTTCTCGGTGGGCGGTGAGTACACCGGGGCCTCGATCTTCGTCGCCGAATACGCCCCGGACCGCAAGCGCGGCTTCCTCGGCAGTTGGCTGGACTTCGGCTCCATCGCCGGCTTCGTGCTCGGCGCGGGCGTGGTGGTGCTGATTTCGGCGGTAATCGGCGAAGACGCCTTCCAGTCCTGGGGCTGGCGCCTGCCGTTCTTCCTCGCCCTGCCGCTGGGCATGATCGGGCTGTACTTGCGTCATGCCCTGGAAGAAACACCGGCCTTTCAACAGCACGTGGAGCAACTCGAACAAGGTGACCGCGAAGGCCTGGCGGGCGGCCCGAAAGTCTCGTTCAAGGAAGTCGCCACCAAGCACTGGCGCAGCCTGATGACCTGTGTCGGCGTGGTGGTGGTGACCAACGTCACGTACTACATGCTGCTCACCTACATGCCGAGCTACCTGTCGCACAACCTGCACTACAGCGAAAACCACGGCGTGTTGATCATCATCGCGATCATGGTCGGCATGTTGTTCGTGCAGCCGATGATTGGCTTTGTCAGCGACAAGATCGGGCGCAAACCCTTCATTCTGTTCGGCAGCATCGCGCTGTTCTTTCTCGCCATTCCGGCGTTCATGCTGATCAACAGCGGCAAGCTCGGGCTGATTTTCTCGGGGCTGCTGATCATTGCGGTGGTGCTCAACTTCTTTATCGGCGTGATGGCGTCCACCCTGCCGGCGATGTTCCCTACCCACATCCGCTACAGCGCGCTGGCCAGCGCCTTCAACATCTCGATCCTGATTGCCGGCCTCACGCCAACCGCCATGGCCTGGCTGGTGGAGACCACCAACAACCTGTACATGCCGGCCTATTACCTGATGGTATTCGCCGTACTGGGGCTTTTCACCGCCCTGACCATGAAGGAAACCGCCAACAAACCCCTGCGCGGCGCGGCACCGGCGGCGTCGGATATCGAGGAAGCCAAGGAGCTGCTGCAGGAGCACGAAGACAATATCGAGCAGAAGATCGAAGATATCGACGCGCAAATCGCCGAGCTGGAAGCCAAGCGTGAAAACCTGGTGCAGCAACATCCACGCATCAACTGACGCAACATATTTGGAAACGAATAGCGGGTGAACTAACGCGCAAGCAGCACGCTCCTTCCTTAAGCGCAGTCAGCGCGGCCCTGATGAGCCTCATCAGGGCCGCTCAACGATAAGGAGCCGCCCGTGACCGTCACCACCACCCTCACCTACCGCTGCACGCCTGGCCCGCTTCATGCGACCTTGCTGGCCGGTACCGTCCCGCTGTCTCTCGGCGCCCTGCTGAGCGACATTGCCTACTACCAGACCTACCAGATCCAATGGAGCAACTTCGCCGCCTGGCTGATCGCCGGCGCCCTGCTGTTCTGCGGGCTGGCGGGGTTGTTTGCACTGGTCAACCTGCTGCGTGCCGACCGCAAGGCCGGGCGCCCCACGGTGTACTTCCTGCTGTTGCTGGTGACCTGGGCGCTGGGCCTGGTAAATGCCTTTGAACATGCGAAGGATGCCTGGGCCGTGATGCCTTCGGGCCTGGTGCTGTCTGCCGTCGTGACCCTGCTGGCCTGCGTGACCACGTGGGTCGGGCTGACCAACCTGCGCTCGGGAGGTGCCCAATGAAGCCTTCCAGCACGCTGACCGTTTTAAGCATGGCGGTGCTGTTGAGCGCCTGCGGTGGCGAAGCCGACAGCACTCAAGCTCGCGGCCCCGACCCCAAGCTGCCGGAACCCCAGCGCGGCCTGTTGCCCAGCATGAAGATCGCCGAACCGGTGGCCTGGGGCGAGCAGAAACCTACGGTGCCCGAGGGTTTCAGCATCACGGCCATCGCCACCGACCTGCGGATCCCGCGCCAGACCCTGGTGCTGCCCAACGGCGACATTCTCGTCGCCGAAGGCCGGGGCGGCAGCGCAGCGAAACTCAAGCCCAAGGATGTGATCGCCAGCATGATCAAGGCCGAGGGCAACACCAAGGTCAAGGGCGGCAATCGCCTGACCCTGCTGCGCGATGCCGACGGTGACGGCACCTACGAGTTGAAAACCGTATTCGCCGAAAACCTCAACGCGCCCTACGGCCTGGCCTTTGCCGACGGCAAGCTGTACGTGGCGAACCAGGATGCGCTGGTGCGCTTCGACTACGAAGACGGCCAGACCAAGGCCGGTGGCCCGCCCACCACCGTCACCGAGCTGCCCGCCGCGATCAATCACCACTGGACCAAATCCCTGGCGATCAGCCCCGATGGCCGCTCGCTGTATGTGGGCATCGGGTCCAACAGCAACATCACCGAACGCGGCATGGAGGTCGAGATCGACCGGGCGATGGTCTGGCAGATCGACGCCGCCACCGGTGCCCACAAGCCTTATGCAACCGGCTTGCGCAACCCGACGGCATTGACCATTCAACCGGGCTCCGGGCAGGTGTGGGCGGTGGTCAACGAGCGGGATGAACTGGGGCCGGACCTGGTGCCGGATTACCTGACCTCGGTGCGCGAAGGCGAGTTCTACGGCTGGCCCTACAGCTATTGGGGCCAGAACGTCGACACCCGCGCCCAACCGCAGAACCCGGCCAAGGTCGCCGCCGCGATCAAGCCGGATTACAGCCTGGGTTCCCACGTCGCCGCGCTGGGCGTCGATTTTTCCATCCCGGCCATGGGCGAGAAATATGCCGACGGCGTCTTCGTCGGCGAGCACGGCAGCTGGAACCGGGACAATCCGGTGGGCTACAAGGTGATCTTCGTGCCGTTCAGCAATGGCCGGCCTGCCGGTGAGCCGCTGGACTTCGCCACGGGTTTCCGCGGGGACGATGGCAAGACTCGCGGGCGGCCGGTGGGGGTCACGGTTGATCCGAAGGGTGCGCTGATCATTGCCGATGACCTGGCCAACACGGTGTGGAGGGTGACGCGCAATAAATAAGGCCTGAAGCGGCCGATGTGGTTGCCTTCCTGTGGAGCGCGGCGGTACCTTCGCCGCACTCACGAACAGGAAGGTAACCGCAATGCCAGACACCACCGACAACGGCTTCTATGATCGCGCGGACGCGCACATCGAGCTGTCCAACGAGCAGTTCAGGGCGTTCGCCGACCTGGGCAAAGTCAGCGCCTCGATGATGTTCGGCACCACACGCTTCAATGCCTGGGTCAGCGCACGCAGCTTTAAATCCGGCGAAGAAATGGCCCAGGCGCGTGAGGCGATGCTGAAGTATTTCTGTGATCAGTACCGGATGATGCTTGAGGATAATCTTGATGATCACATCAACAATTTCAGCAAGTACATGCTCGTTAAGGGCAGTTGAACCCGCCCGCACAGGGCGGTGTGTCGACCTGTGATACCCGGCGCTCAAATTGCAACGAAGTGGCCCGCGGCGACCTCGCGGTAACTGATCGGCGGAGCCTTGTAGCCCACCTCGTAAATCCTGCTGGGCACGCTCTCCTCCATCAGGCTGAACGGCTTTCTGGGCACGTTCAGGTCCGCCGAGGGCACCGCGCTCAGCAACCTTTGGGTGTAAGGGTGCTGAGGCTGCTCGAACACTGACTGGCGTGGCCCGATCTCAACGATGCGTCCGTGGTACATCACCCCCACCCGGTGGCTGACCCGCTCGACCACCGCCAGGTCATGGGAAATAAACAGGAATGAAATGCCCATCTCGCGCTGCAGGTCCTGCAGGAGATTAATCACCTGGGCTTGAATGGACACGTCCAGCGCCGAGACGGCTTCATCGGCGATGATCAGCTTCGGAGACAGAGTCAGCGCCCGCGCGATGCAGATCCGCTGTCGCTGCCCACCCGAGAACTCGTGCGGATAGCGTTGTGCATGCTCCGCCGACAGCCCCACCTTCTCCAGCAATATTCGCACCTGCTTTCGTGCTTGCGCGCCATGTGCAATGCCATGAACATGCAGCGGCTCCAGCAGGCTGTTCTCGATCGTGAGACGCGGGTTCAGGGATGCATAGGGATCCTGGAAGACCATCTGGATATCGCGGCGCAGCGAGTTCATATCGCTCTTGTTCAACGTCGTAAGGTTCTTGCCACCGAAAACGATATTCCCGCCCTGTATCGGCATCAGCCCGGCAATCGCACGAGCGCTGGTGGATTTCCCGCACCCGGACTCGCCCACCAGGGCCAGCGTTTCACCTGAGTAGATATCAAAGTCGATGCCTTCGACGGCATGCACACGGCGCCGGACCTTCCCGAGGAGACCACCTTTGAGGTCGTACCGAATGGACAACGACTCGACTCTGAGCACCGGCGGACTCTGGTAGTCCGGGGCCACGCCAGGCGCAGGTTCTGCACCCGCTGCGACGTCATCATCGATCAAGGCAAATTTTGCGGGAAGTTGAGTGCCACGCATTGAGCCGATTTTTGGAACAGCCGCCAGCAATGCCCGGGTGTAGGGCTGCCTGGGCTCCTGCAGCACTGCCCTTGCCGGACCTTGCTCAACGGTCTCGCCTTTCTTCATCACCATCACATGGTCTGCGACTTCCGCCACCACGCCCATATCGTGGGTGATAAAGATCACACCCATGGCCAGGCTATCTTGCAGCTCCTTGATAATCCGCAGGATCTGCGCCTGCACCGTCACATCCAACGCTGTGGTCGGCTCGTCGGCGATCAGCAGTGTGGGCTCGCAGACCAGCGACATCGCAATCATGATCCGTTGGCGCATGCCGCCGGAAAGCTCATGGGGAAACCGGTTCATGACCTGCTTCGCATCCGGAATACGCACCAGGTCCAGCATGCGAAATGCCTGGGCTTCGGCTTGCGCACGGCTGCACCGCTGATGCAGCAAGATGCCTTCGATGAGTTGCGCGCTGATCTTGAAGACCGGATTCAGCGAAGTCATGGGCTCCTGAAAGATCATCGACATGGACGAGCCCCGCAGTGTGCGCATGACAGACTCGGGCGCCGCCACCAGGTCGACAATCTGGTTATTCCTGGTTTGCAGCTCCATCGAGCCCGAAAGCACCCGTCCGCCGGCGCGCTTGATCAGGCCCATCATCGCCATTGAGGTGACGGATTTGCCGGAGCCGGACTCACCCACGATCGCCAGCGTCTGACCGCGCATCACCTCGAAGGACACATCGCGCACCACCGGCGTCTCGCGCCCTCTGGTGCCGAAGCCGACACTCAGGTTTTTCACCCGGGCTACCAAATTCTCGTTCATGGGGCGCTCCTTTAATCGACGATCGCCGAGATGGCCGCGTCAAGGTCGGCACGGGATTGATCGACCTTGCGCCGGCTCTGCGCAACCCACTCACGGTCCTGCTCCAGTTCGTTCTGGGCGATCGACAATAATCGCCGGACCTCGTCCGGGCCGACGCCGCCCGCGGAAGTGCGGGTCTCGACAAAACGGCGCGGGTTCAAAGCATCGCGGACCTGGGCATCCGAGTAGCCCAGGGTTGAGCCGACAGTTTCCACGCTGGCTTGATCCAGTGCGGCGCCGGTCACCCCGGCAGGAGCCACGCCCTCGTACAGACAGTTACGCACCAGGCGGGCCACGATGTGGTGGACCTGGCGGAAAGAGATGCCCCGGTCCCGAACGATCACATCGGCGAGGTTGCTGGCGGTGCACCAACTCCCGGAGAGCAGGGCTGTCATCCGGTCCTCATGCACCACCAGGGTTTCAATGATGCCGGTAAACAGGTCCAGCATGCCTTCGGTGGTGGCCAGCGCATCATGGATCAACGGCAGGTCGCGCATCGCCTGGTCGCCGGTACCTTCGGACCGGAAAGTGGCCAGGGCCGTGCTGAGCCAGGTCACCGATCCACCTGCAGCTTTCTTGATGGTTTCCAAGCCGCTGGGGTTTTTCTTCTGCGGGAAAATACTGCTGGTGCCGCAATAGCCGTCGTGGCTTTCCACCGTTCCAAATTCGACGCTCGACCAGATATGCAGGTCGGTTGCCAGGTCGTTCAGGTCGGCCATGACAAAGGACAATGCGCCAATCGTCTCTGCTGCGTACCATGCTTCGCGGCCCAGCTTGGAGTTTTCTACCAGGCTGTCGAACCCCAACAGGTGCGTGGTGCGCCCACGGTCCAGCGGCCAGGACGTGCCGGCCAGGCCGACGGCACCAAGGGGGTTGCGATTGACCCGGGTGTAAGCGTGCATCAAGCGGCTGAAGCTGTCGTGCAGCCTCGACGTAAAACTCAAAAGGTAGTGGCCGAACACCCAGGGCTGGGCATGCTGCATATGGGTGTAGCCGGGCATGATGGTGCCCGAATGCGTGGAGGCCTTCTGAATCAACGCCACCTGGAACTCATTGATACGGTCCAGCACCGCCAGGATGCGCTTGCGGTCGTACAGGCGGCGTACCGTTGCCCCTTGGTCTATCCGGCTGCGGCCGGTGTGCATCTGCCCGGCCGAGTCTTCGCCGATCCGGGAGAAAAGGTACGATTCAACCTGAAGCAGGAAGCTGCCTTTCTTTACATCAAACGGGAAGTCGGCGGGAACCATGTCCCGAATCAACCGCAGCTCCGCGAGGATGGCTTGCCCGACCGACACAGAAAGAATCTGCTGTTCAACCAGCATCACGGTGTGCGCCAGGTCCACTTCGACAAACTCGTGAAACTGACGTTTCTCGGTCTCAAGTGCCGGAATATCATGGTACTTGACCATGCGTTCAGCGGGAGGAGCACTCAGGCGAGCGTCGGTTAACAGTGTTTCGTTGGCATGTAAATTCGACATTTAAATCACCGCTCAATAAGTTCTACATTCGTCAAATCGATGGTCCCTTCATAATCGACATCCAGGCCATTCAACGCTTTACGCACACCAATTATTTGCTCCTGGTCAAACAGCGGCAGATTGTCCGGGTCTTGTTCCCATAGAATCTGCTGAATCTGGCCGTAATAGGACATGCGTGTTTTTTCATCCAGTTCACGCGAGGCCAACTGAAGTAATTTGTCTACCTGAGGGTTGCTGTAACCCGTGAGATTCTGCGGGTCGCCGCTGGACAACTTTCGACGCAAACGAATATCCGCGTCAGATATGCCCGTTCCCAGTAACCACATGTTTGCGTCATTGCTACCTTTGCCCGTGCCCTTGCCCGGCTCGGGGCGATACAAGTTCTTTTGATACGTTGCCCATTCCCATACCTTAAACTCGGTCTTCAGCCCCACGGCGTTAAGATAGCCTTGGACAACTTCCGAGACCTGGCGATCTTTGGTATAGCGTCCCGCCGGGGTCCATATAACTACGGTGCCTGGATAACCGCCTGGATATACCTCGTTAATTATTTTTCTTGCCGCATCAGGGTCGTACTTCACCGGAGGGAATTCACGTCGGGCTTGCGTACCCTCCGGAAATGGGCCAGTGGGTACTTTTCCATATCCCAACAACACTTTGTCGACCAATGCCTGGCGATCAATCGCCATACTCACCGCCCTCCGTATGCGCGGGTCATCAAAGGGCGGTTTGGTCAGGTTCATTTCAAAGAACACCTGGAATGTGCTGGGTACCCGCAGCAAGGTGGATTTATTCAGTTCCTTTAATTCAATAGCCGCCTCGGGCGATAAATTTGCCGCGATATCCGCATTGTTCGTTCGCAGCTCTATGACTCGGGAAGAATCTTCCCTGACCGGACGGAACACGATGGTTTCCGGTTTTGCCGTTGTTCCATAAAAAGCGTTGTTCTTATGAATAACGGCCTGGTCGTTGGGTATCCAACTATCAAATACGTAGGGCCCGGTACCGACGGGATGGTGCCCATAAGCCCGTCCATATTTAACGACAGCGGCCGGACTGCTGATTGACGAAGATTCTTTTGCCAGTAACTCCAACATTGTGGGTGACGGATTTTTTGTGGTGATGCGTAACTCATTCGGCGCTAGCGCATCCACCGAAGCTATATCCGCATAGTAGGACCGGTGCGGAGAACCGAGCTTGGGGTTCATGATTCGGTCCAGGTTAAACTTCACCGCTGCAGCATCAAACGCCGTGCCGTCATGAAAGGTAATTCCCGGTTTCAGGATAAAAATCCATTGCCGTCCATCCTCGGACCTTGACCATGACTGCGCCAAATCAGCTACAAACGTGTTATGCCCGTGACCGTCCCATGCGACCAACCGATTAAACAGGTGATTAATCACGTTATAGGAAGGCACACTGCGCGAAATCGCTGGGTCCAGGGTATCGATATCAGCGCCTTGAACGAATGTCAGCTTCTTCAGGTCTTTGGCGTTGGCAACAAACGATAGGCCCGCCGACAGTCCAAGGATGCCGACAACAGCGAAACTCCGTATCAATACTTCCAGGCAATTCAGACGCCGCATAATCTTTCTCGCTTGATAATTCTGGTGGACACACAGGGCGTGTTTAACCGCGCCGAACTCATTTATGCGTTACGTGATTTCGGGTCGATGTAGTCTCGCAACGCATCCCCCACAATGTTGAAACTCAATATGGTCAAAACCAGTGCAAATCCGGGCGCAATCAATACGTAGGGATGGGTGGTCAATAACGGCCGCGACTCGGCAATCATCGAGCCCCACTCCGGGGTGGGCGGCGGCGGGCCAAGCCCCAGAAAGCTGAGCCCGGAACCAATGAGGATTGCTTCAGCCAGCGAGACGGTGGCCTGGATAATGACCAGCGAACCGATATTCGGCAGGATATGTATCAGCAGCAGCCGCAGATCGCTGACGCCAATCGACTTGGAGGCCAATACAAACTCGCGGTTTCTCAATGCCATGACCGGCCCGGCAAAGAAACGCACGTAAATCGGGATCGTTGAAATGGCGATGGCCAGTGTCAGGCTTACTATGCTGTTGCCCGCCACCGTGATGACCAGAATGGCAACCAGTGTCCGGGGAAATGCAATCATCGAGTCCATGACCCGCATCACCACCCCGGCGATGGCGCCGTTGTAATAGCCACACGCCGCACCTAAAGCGATGCCAATGACCATCGCAATGCTGACACTTGAAACTGCGACGGTGAGCGTAATTCGTGCCCCCCACACGACTCGACCCAACAAGTCACGGCCCAATTGGTCCGTGCCGAGCCAGGAACTTGCACCGGGCTCGACAAGGGACGTTGATAAGTTGATCTTGGTGACCGAATCCCAATCAAACAACAAAGGGGCAGCTATCGCCGCAGCAACCATCACCAGGATCACGATCAATGAAGCAAACGCGAACCAGCGCTTATTGGAAATAAGGAAACTGACAAAGCCCAACCGATATTTTTTCGGAAGTTTCATATCGGCCTCAGTTGTAAGTGACGCGAGGGTCGAGGACGCCATAAACCAAATCCACCATTAAGTTGATAATTACCACCACCGCGGCAAACACAAGAACTGTGCCTTGGACGACATAAATATCCCGAGCCATGATTGCATCAATCAAGAGCCGCCCCATTCCCGGCCAGGCAAATACTGTCTCGACAATAACCGCGCCACCCAGTAACCGGCCGAAGTCCATACCGAATACTGTCACCAATGGAATGGCCGCATTGGAAAGTGCATGCTTGAGTACTACCTTGTAACTCGGTACACCTTTCGCATAGGCAGTACGAATATAATCTTCCCTCAGCACATCCATCATGGTGGATCGGGCCAGCCGTGAAAAAGTTGCAACATACGGCAAACCAAGTGTCAAGGCCGGTAATATCAGGTGTTGCAGCCCGCCTCTGCCGGTCGGCGGCAACCATCCGAGGTTGGCTGAAAAGATCAGCATCAATATCAGTCCCAGAAAGAAGCCAGGCATTGATATGCCCAGAACTGCAACGGTGGTCAGCGAACTATCAAGGAAGCCTCTGGGCTTCAAAGCGGCCGCAATACCGAGGGGAACACCAATGATGACGGCAAGCAACATTCCGGCAGCGGTCAGTTCAATCGTGGCGGGAAGAGTTCTGGCTATACCTTCGAGCACGGGCGTGAATGTCTGGAATGACTCGCCAAAATCACCCACGACAACTTTCCTGACATAAATAAGGTATTGATTGATTAGCGGCTTATCCAATCCGTAGTTTTGCCTTATTTGCGCAACATCTTCCGCTGTTGCATCCGGACCTGCTGCCAGCTGCGCAGGATCTCCCGGAATAAAGTGCATGACCAGGAAGACCACAATGGAGACTCCCAGCAGCATCGGAAGCAGAAGTAACAACCTGCGGACGGTATAATTCAGCACGCGCTATCCTCTTTTTTATTTTTACTTAAGCGGCACCCGATATTAATAACGGGAACTGCTTTTCTTTGGTAAAACCACGCAACTAAATCATCGCGCCGTTACATGCTTATAGCAAACCGGTAACAGGTTGGACGCACATAACAAAATGTTATACGCTCGCAAAAATGCGCCCTCCAACATTCGATCGAGAGCCACAATGAAACTCAATCCTCGCCAATTGGAAGCTTTCAGGGCGGTCATGCTCACCGGAAGCATGACTATCGCCGCCGAGGCACTTCAGGTCAGTCAACCGGCCATCAGCCGGCTCATCCGCGACCTCGAAATTGTCCTTTCCCTTCGACTGTTTCGCCGTGAAGGCAATCGCCTCATTCCCGGGGCGGAAGCACAGGTGTTGTACGCGGAGGTGGACAAGTTTTATCAAGGCATAGAACGCATCGAGCGGGTTGCAGAGGACCTTGTGACGCTGCGCACCGGCACATTGAGGATCAGTTCAATGAGCACGCTGGGGCTCAGTGTGGTGGCTGAGGGGGTATGCCGATTCGCGCGAAAGCACCCCGAGGTCAGAACCTCGCTGGATGTGCGCAACTCGGTGGGCATCCTGGAACTGACGTCTGCCAACCAGATCGATATTGGTTTTGTGCAGATTCCTTCAGGGGAATATCCCGGGATCCAGGTGATCAACCTGCCACCCATCAGCGCGGTGTGCGTGATGCCGGCCAACGATATGTTGGCCACCAAAGACGTGGTGACCCTGGAGGATTTGCACGGGCGACGCCTGATTACCCTGAACGCCAACAATCCTTTGCAGCGACGCATCACATCAGCCATGGAGGCTCGGGGTGTTGCAGGCGTCTCCAGCGTTGAAACCACCGCCGCGCACTCCGCCTGCGGAATGGTGTCCGGGGGGCTCGGCATCACCGTGTGTGATCCATTCACCGCCTCCTACTCGAAATACCCGGGCCTTACGTTCAGACCGCTGGACCAGGACATACCCTTCGAGGTTTCGATGGTATTTCCGGGTCACCAGCAGCGCTCCAAGCTCGCCTCGGATTTCATGCAGGTCATGGAAGGTATCTTCAGGTCGGAGTTTATTTCCATGATTCCCCGTGAAGCGTACTAATCGCGAGTCACTTCAGTTCGGTTGAGTAATTCAGCGGCACCCATTGCCACGCGGCGCCCTGACCACGCAAATGCCCCAGGCCGGGAAACGAGAGGTGCGCCGCGCCGACCAGCGCGCCCTCTTTCGCAGCCAGGCTGAACACGGTCTCGCGGGCAGTGGTGGCGGCTTTCTTGTCCGTATCAAACTCGATAGTCACCGACGGGTCGGCAAACTGCACGGCACCGGCGTGGATCAGATCACCGGCGACAATCATCTTCTGGCCTTTGCTCTCAACCAGGTAGCTGGTGTGCCCCAGGGTATGGCCATAGCTGGACAGCGCCTTGAACCCCGGCAGGATCTCCCCGCTGCCCTGGAAAGGCTGGAACTTTCCAAGCGCGATATACGGGTTCAAGGAAGCCATTGCACCCTTCGCGAACTCGGGTACGAAGCTGTTGGCGTCGGCCGAGGCAGGCTCCAGCCTCGCCGGCGAGAGCCAGTAATCGGCGTCACGCTTGTCGGCGTGTACCGTGGCGTTCGGAAACACCATCACCCCTTCGGCAACCAGCCCACCCACGTGGTCCGGGTGCATGTGCGTGAGAAGGATGTCATCGACCTGCTCCGGCTTGTAGCCGGCTGCCTGCAGGTTGGCCGCGAGCTTGCCCAGGGTCGGCCCGAAGAGCGCACCAGCGCCGGTATCGATCAGGATGAGCCGAGTGCCGGTATTGACGAGATACGCGTTCGTCGAGGTCTCGGTGGGCACCCCGAGGAACGCCTTGCGCAGTGCGGTAGTGGTCTTGGCAGCCGGCTCATTCAGCAATTTGTCGAACGGTGCATCGATGGTGCCGTCACTCAGCGCGGTGACCTCGAAATCTCCAAGCATCGTGCGATAGTAACCAGGGGCCTGGGTTTTGACTTGGGGCGCGGCGGCAACTGCCACCGCCGGTGCCGCGATGGCTCCCAGTGCCAGGGCAGCAGCAAGGGCCGTGTAATTCAACACGCGGGTAAATGTCAGCTTGGTCATGGTGCAGCTCTCCAGTTGGAATCGGCGGCATCCTATTCAAGCGTTTTTTATAGTTGAAATCGAAACTCCGCATGCCAGGTATGTGTGGCGTAGATACCTGCCAGGGCCTGATGTCGTCAGGAAAGCACGCAGAGCTTGAGTTGTTCGCGCAACCAGAGATGTGCCAGGTCCTTGTCGAACCGTGGATGCCAGGCAGAGAACAAACTGAAGTCGCGCACCTCGAGGGGCAGAGCAAGGGCCGCCAGCGAGCGCTCATAACGGCTCAGGAAACGGGACGGAAGCACACTTACACAGTCGCTGTTCTGCAGCAGCAATGGAACGATGCTGTAGTAAGGCACCGACACCGCAACACGGCGTGCACGCCCCTTCTGCGCGAGCACATCATCAATAAAACCGTGAAAGCTGTTCACGGCACCCGACACCACCACATGCTCCAGGCCCAGGTATTCCTCCAGCGTTGGTGGCGCGGATCCGCGAGGGTGATCGGCGCGCTGGGCCATCTTGAATTCTTCCTGCAGCAGCAACTCGTGCGACAGGTTCCCGATACGGCTGTGTGATACCAGCGCGACGTCAATCTCGCCGCTTTCCAACTGATCGCCAAGCAACACCTGGTCGATCGCACGTATCGAAACCCGGATGCCCCCAGGACTCGCAGCCTGCACAAGCTGCACCAGCCGGGGCGCGACGATCGCAGCGGCGTTATCGTTCGCGCCAATCACAAAGGTCCGGTCCGACTTGGCAGGATCAAAGCATGGAAGGTCACCGACCACCGTCCCCAGTACCTGCAACGCCTGGCGCAACGGCTGACGCAAATGTTCGGCACGTGCTGTCAGCACCATGCCTTTTCCGGACTGAGCAGGCATCAATAAAGGGTCGCCGAACAGGTCACGCAACCGCGACAACTGCGCGGATAACGCCGACTGCGTCAGGTTGAGCTTCGCCGCCGCCCGCGTGACGTTCCTCTCCTCAAGCAAGACGCTGAGGGAAGTCAGGAGCGCGAGGTTGTGTCCAGTCAGGTTCATCGGGTTGATCCACTGCCATCTCTCAAGGTGACGTTAATGTAATCAGATACTGCCCCGACGTCACAGGCCTCCCTTGGCCATCCACCAACGCATATTGCTGCTGGTAATAGCGGTCTCCCCGGCCACTGTCGGCGACCAGCTTCACGTTCACGGCGCTGTGGTCGAGGGCCGTGACCGAGCCCACCGGTTGCACACTGCGCACGCTGATGGCGCTGCCGCGTGCGGACGTAGGGCAATTGTTGAGTTTCATCCCGTTGGCCACGGCGAGCGGTGTGCAAGACGCTTCGACGATGCTGCCGTGAAACGAGATGACTCCCTGCCCCACCGGGCTCGCGGCCATGCAGGCACCGGACAGGCTGAACAACAGGCCAACATGGATTGCAGACATTCTCTTGATGCGCATGCCGATACTCCCGGGGGTGATAAAGCCTATGCCCCGGGATATCGGCCGAGCAGCAGGTTATTTTAAGATTTGTCTGATGTTAGAAGCGGTTTTTCCAAAGACTTTGGAAATATCAGTGCCCGCCGACCACAGGTTTACCGTGGGCCCGGTGCCCCGGCTTGAAGCCATGGAGTCGCGCGCACCACACAATCGCGAAGCCCACCGCCAGCAACACCAACATTGCCCATGGGAAAGACGCCACGCCCCAGGTATCCAGCAACACGCCACCCACCACGCCGCTTCCGGCGATCGCGCTGTTCCATGCCACCACGTTCAGCGACAGTGCCACGTCCGCTCCATCGCCTGCCGCATCCGCCAGTGCGGTTTGCAGCAACGTCGCAGCGCCGCCAAAACTCAAGCCCCACACCGCCACGCCGAGGTAAATAACGCCCGGCACCTGCGCCAGAAAACCAAACGCCAAACACGTCGCCGCAAAGCCCGCCAGGCTGACCAGCACCGTCTTGCGCAACGCCACATCCACCAACCGGGCAGTCACCCAAATCCCGAGCAGCGCCGCTATACCAAACACCAACAACACCAGATCCACACGGTCCACCAAGCCCGCCGGAGCCACGAACGGCGCGATGTAGGTATAGAGAATGTTATGGGCGAGCATCCATGAGATCACCACCGCCAGCACTGGCCGCACACCCGGCGTGGTCAGCACCTTGCGCAACGGCATGCGCTGATGGGCCGACTGGCCGGGATAATCCGGCACTTTCACCAGCACCCAGACAATCAGCACCAGGGTCAGTGCCGACATGATCCCGAACGTGGTGCGCCAGCCCACCAGCCCACCCAGCCAGGTGCCCAGCGGTACGCCAAGTGACAGGGCAATCGGCGTTCCTACCATGGCCAGCGCCAACGCCTTGCCCTGCTGATGTGGCTCAACCATGCGCCGCGCATAGCCGGCCAACAAACTCCAGGCCAGCCCCGCCGCCATCCCGGCGAGCAACCGCGCCAGCAACGTCAGCCCGTAGTGGGAGGACAGCGCCGTGATGGAGTTGAACAGCATAAAACCGACGATGGTCAGCAGCAGCACATTGCGTCGCCGCCAGCCGCGAGTCGCGATGGTCAGCGGGATCACCGCCAGCACCGAGCCCAGCGCATACGCGGTGACCATCTGCCCGGCCATGGACGCTGAAACTCCCAGCCCATCGCTGATCAGCGGCAACAGGCCCGCCGGCAGGGTTTCGGTGACGATGCAGATGAAACCTGTCATGGCCAGGGCGAGCAAGGCGCCGACGGGCAAGCGGTCGGGAACGGCGTCTGCCGATAAGGTGGTTGAGGGGGTCACAGGGAAACTCCTTGAGCGAGAGGACTTAAATACCGATCGATATAAATGTTGGGCGACCCACGCAGCGTTGTCAACGACTTATGTATCGACTAGTATTTATCTCATCACCCGAGAGGATTTCCACATGGCACAGATGGGCCGCCCCCGCACCTTCGACCGCGACCAGGCCGTGGAACAAGCCATGCACCTGTTCTGGCAGCACGGTTACGACGCGACGTCCCTGAGCCAGTTGAAAGCCGGATTGGGCGGCGGCATCTCCGCGCCGAGTTTCTACGCGGCGTTCGGCTCCAAGGACGCGCTGTTCCAGGAGTGCGTGCAGCGTTATCTGGCGACGTTCGCCCAGGTCACCGAATGCCTCTGGGATGACAGCCTGCCACCGCGCCAGGCCATCGAGACGGCGTTGCGCCAATCGGCACGCATGCAGTGTGAAGAGGGGCATCCCAAAGGCTGCATGGTAGCCCTGGGCGTGATGAGCGCGCCCTCCCCCGAGAACGCACAAGTCACCCATGGGCTGACCCATTCGCGAGAGCGCACACGGGCGGGCATCGTGCATTGTGTCGAGCGCGGCATCCGCGCAGGCCAGTTACCGGCCGAGACCAACGCCCGTGCCATGGCCACGGTCTACGACAGTTTTCTGCAAGGCGTGTCGATCCTGGCCCGGGATGGCGTCGACGCTGATGCCATCGATACTGCCATTGGCCAACTGATGCTGACCTGGGACTTATCCGCCGCTACAGCGCCGCCCATTCGGCGCGATGCTCCAGCAGAAAATCCACAAACGCCCGCACCCGATGGGGCACATAGCGGCCGTGGGGATACAGCAAGGTAAACGGCCGTGATCGCCCGCCGTAAGGCTGTAAGACCTCTACCAGGCTGCCGTTGGCCAACTCCTCCTCGACGATGAACTTGTAGGTCTGGAATAACCCCGCGCCGTGCTTGGCCAGGGTTACGCCACCCAGCACATCGTCAGAGCAGCTGTAGCCTGCTTCCCCGGCAAACTCCCGCTCCTTGCCGTCCACCTGGAACAGCCAGGAAATGCGCCGCCCGTTGCTCGGCAATTCGTACTGGATGCACTCATGGTTCGGCAAATCCTCCAGGGCATGGGGCGTGCCGGCACGCTTCAGGTATGACGGCGTCGCGACCACCACCAGCCTGGCGTCTTCCAGCAACCGCGCAATCAGCGTCGAGTCCGGCTGGGCCCGCACGCGAATGGCCAGGTCATAGCCTTCGGCGACGAAATCGATGTTGCGGTTGCTGATGTGGATATCCACGCTGACTTGCGGGTACAGCGCACGGAATTTCGGCAGCAGCGGCAGGATCCGGTGATGGCCGTAGGTGGTCGGGATGCTGATGCGCAACAGCCCGGACGGCACCGATTGCGCGCCCATCATTTCCTGCTGGGCTTCCACCAGTTGCGTCAGCGCCTGGCGGCATTGCTCGAAAAATGTCCGGCCGCCATCGGTCAGGCGGATGCTGCGGGTGGTGCGCACAAACAGCCGGGAGCCCAGGCGCTCTTCCAACCGCGAGATGCTGCGGCTCACCGCCGCCGGGGTCACGCCTGCCACCTGGGCGGCGGCGGTAAAGCTGCTGGCCTCGGCGGCCAGGCAGAACAGCTCGATGCTGCCCAGCTGCAAATCTTCGAAATGGCGTTTCATGATGGATTACACCGGGTAGGTCTTTAAGGACTCGCTCACTGCTTCGAAAAACTAAAACAACAACCGCGAAAAATCACAACACTGCACCGCCAACTGCGCCACATTCTGGTTCAAGCCAAACTGTCGATCCCCGCGATGCAACGCCACATACCCAACCCTCGGTAGCGCCGGTTCCGTCACCAGCGCGCGCAGCTCCCCGCGCTCGATCAAATGCGACAAACACCCCTTGGGCAAATAACTCACCCCCACCCCCGACAGCGCCAGCCCGACCTGCACCAACAGGTTATGACTGGTCAACTTGCGCGGCATCTGCACAGCATGCGCTGCCAACCAGCGCTCATAAATCAGCCCCGTCCCCGAGTGCGAACCCTGGGTCAACACCGTATACCCGGCCAATGCCTCAAGCCCCACCGGATCAGCCTCGCTGACCAACCCCGGTGCGCACATCCAGGCGTTTTCCACACTGCCCAGCGGCGTACTCAGGAAGCGCGAATCACTGTAGGCATCAGGCACGATCACCAGGTCCAGCTCATCACTCTCCAGCTTGCGAAACAGCTCACTGCTCAACTCCACCGACGGCTCGATCTGCACCTTGGGATAGGCCTCGCGCAACGCCTCCACCAGCGCCGGCAACCAGGTGAAAGCCGTCAATTCCGTCACCCCCAGGCGAAACCTGCGCACCAGCACTTCACGGGTGCTGACCCGCTCCAGCATGTAGTCACGACGCTCCAGCAGGTCCTTGGCGTAGTCGAGCAACTCGGCGCCCTTTTCCGTCAACCGCGCATTGCGTTTGCTGCGGTCGAAAATCTCCACATCGAAGGTTTCTTCCAACTCCTGGATGCGCTTGGAAATCGCCGACTGCGACATGTTCAGCTTGTTCGCCGCCGCCTCGAAACTGCCCAGCTCGGCAATCCAGTACAACGCGTCGATTTGCTTGAACGTGATCATCGGCTATCTCCCATGAGAAAAAGCGATCCTATCAGATAATAAAATATCGCTAAAACTGTATGTTCATCACTCCTAAGATCTAGCCACAGACCCATAAGATCAATCGGAGTTACAGCCATGTCCTTGCCCGGTTCCCGCATCCTCCCCAACCCGCCGCTGGCTTCTGCCGAAGTGCTCGAAGCCTTCACTCACGTGGTCACCCCGCACATCAGCGACAACCTCGGCCGGCACATCGGCGCCCGTGGGCTGAACCGCTACAACCGCACAGGCAAGCTGGTGGGCACCGCGCTCACGGTGAAAACCCGCCCCGGCGACAACCTGCTGATCTACAAGGCCTTGAGCATGCTGGAGCCCGGCCACGTGCTGGTGGTGGACGCCCAGGGCGACACCAACAACGCGGTGATCGGCGAACTGGTCAAGCTCTACGCCCAGCAACGCGGCTGCGTGGGGTTTGTGATTGACGGGGCGATTCGCGATGTCGCGAGCTTCGAAGACACCCCTTGCTACGCCCGCAGCGTGGTGCATTGCGGCCCCTACAAGACCGGCCCGGGCGAGGTGAATGTGCCGGTGTCCATCGGCGGCATGCTGATCAACCCGGGGGATGTGCTGGTGGGTGACGAAGATGGCCTGGTCGCCTTCTCCCAGGCCGACGCCGCCGAAGTGCTGCGCAAGGCCGCGCAACACGCGGCCCATGAAGAGCAAGTCAAAGCCGAAATCGCCAGCGGTGCAGTGCGCCAGAGCTGGATCGACAAGGTGTTGCAACAGGCCGGCCTGGCAGGCTGAGGGGAGTCATCATGAGCACTGCCTTTCTGTCCGACCGGGTGCTGGGCATCGCGCCCTCCCCGAGCATCGCCGCCAATGCACTGGTCAGTGAACTGCGCGCCCAGGGCCGGGACATCGTCAACTTCACCGTGGGCGAGCCGGATTTCGATACACCCGCGCATATCCTCGAAGCAGCCAGCGCCGCGATGCACGGTGGCGACACCCACTACACCGCCACCAGCGGCACCCTCGCCCTGCGCCAGGCGATCTGCCTCAAGCTCAAGCGCGACAACCAGCTGGACTATGGGCTGGACGAAGTGATCGCCGGGTGCGGTGGCAAGCACATCATTTATCACGCCCTGGCGGCGACCCTGAATCGCGGCGACGAAGTCATCGTGCACACGCCGTATTGGGTGTCGTACCCGGACATCGCACGGCTGAATGACGCGACGCCGGTGATCATTCCCGGCGACGAGTCACTGGGGTTCAAACTGTCGCCTCAGGCCCTGGAACAAGCGATCACCCCGCGCAGCAAATGGGTGATCCTCAACAGCCCGAACAACCCCAGCGGCGCGGTGTACAACGAGGCCGAACTGCTGGCCCTGGCCGCGGTGCTGCGGCGCCATCCCCATGTGCTGATCATGGCGGACGAGATCTACGAGCACTTCGTCTACGACGATGCCCGCCACGTTTCCCTGACCCGACTCGCACCGGACCTGAAGCCGCGCACGCTGATCGTCAACGGCGCCTCCAAGGGCTACGCCATGACCGGCTGGCGCCTGGGTTTCGGTGCCGGCGCGGCCTGGCTGATCGCGGCCATTGCCAAGCTGCTTTCGCAAACCACCACCTGCCCCAGTTCCCTCAGCCAGGCTGCCGCAGTTGCCGCCTTCGCTGGCGATCAGGCGCCCATCGCCGGGATGCGCGAGGTGTACCAGCAACGCCGCGAACGCATGCTGGGCCTGCTCGAAGACATTCCCGGCGTGAGCTTCACGCCACCGGATGGCGCGTTCTACGTGTTCGCCAACGTCGCCGGGCTGATGGGCAAGACCACCGCCCACGGCGAGCGGATCGACAGTGACACCCAGCTGGCCGAGCACCTGCTGCGGGAACACGGCCTGGCCACCGTGAGTGGTGCGGCGTACGGCATGTCGCCGTATATCCGCCTGTCTTTCGCCAGCTCGCTTGACGTGATTGAAGAAGGTTGCCGTCGCCTGAATGAAGCGTGCCATCGATTGCGCTGACGGTTTCCGCCCCACCCGGCGGCCAGGGATGGCCGCTCATTGACTGCCTAGAACAACACTCATAATCATTGATATAAATGAGGCATTCCCATGCACAAGCCCCGCATCGCGCTGGTCTGGCAAATCCTGATCGGCTTGCTCGCCGGCATCGCCATCGGCGCCCTGCTGCACCGTTTTCCCGAATCCCGGCCGTGGCTGGTGGACAACCTGCTGCAACCGGCGGGCGATATCTTTATCAAGCTGATGAAGATGATCGTCGTGCCCATCGTGTTTGCCTGCATGGTGGTGGGCATTGCCGGGCACGGTGACGGTAAATCCCTGGGACGCATCGGGGTCAAGTCCCTGGGCTATTTCTTCTGCATCACCACCCTGGCGATCATCGTCGGGCTGGTGATGGGCAACCTGCTCAAGCCGGGTGCCGGTACCGAACTGGCCAGCCTGCAAGCGAGTGCCGTGACCTTGCCCACCAGCAGCGCCGGCGGCGGCCACAGCCTGGGGCAGATCATTGTCGGGATCATTCCGGACAACGTGATCAACGCCATGGCCCAGGGCAGCCTGCTGTCGGTGCTGTTCTTCGCGGTGATGTTTGGCCTCGGGGTTTCGCGCTTGCCGGCCGAGCGCAAGGACCCGGTGATTGCCCTGCTGCGCGGGGTGTCGGAGGCGATGTTCAAGGTCACGTCGATGATCATGGCCTACTCGCCTATCGGCGTGTTCGGGATGATCGCAGTGACCGTGGCCAACTTCGGGTTCAGCTCGCTGCTGCCGTTGGCCAAGCTGATCATGGTCAGCTACGTGTCGATTGCGTTCTTCGTGCTGGTGGTGCTCAACCTGGTCGCGCGGCTGTGCGGGATCAACCTGTTTGCGTTGATGCGACATATCAAGGACGAACTGATTCTGGCGTTCTCCACCGCCAGTTCGGCGGCGGTGATGCCGCAACTGATGAAGAAACTCGAAACCTACGGCGTGCCGCCTTCACTGGTGAGCTTTGTGGTGCCGGTGGGGTATTCGTTCAACCTGGACGGTGCGTCGCTGTTCCTGGGGATCGGCACGCTGTTTGTGGCGCAGCTGTATGGCATCGAACTGAGCCTTGGCGACCAGGCCCTGCTGGTGGTGACCATGGTGCTGACATCCAAGGGCGCGGCCGGGGTGCCGGGGTTCATGTTCGTGATTCTGTCGGCGACCCTGGCGAGTGCGGGCTTGCCGTTGGAGGGCATCGCCTTCATCGCCGGGGTGTATCGCCTGATGGAAATGCCGACCACCGCGTTGAACGTGCTGGGCAATGCCCTGGCACCGCTGGTGATTGCCAAATGGGAACGCCGCGAAGGCACCGCTGAAACCTGTGGCGAGGGGGCT
>NZ_JACARS010000013.1:0-42545 GCF_013386485.1 Pseudomonas sp. P7758
GCCTTATAGCGGCATAAAGATATTCAGCCCCATCCCCTGGCAATCCGGACCAGGGTATTACAAAATTAGCGTAGTATGCAATTTGCAAGAAAAGAAGAAAAAAAGATGAAAACAATACAAAAATTAGCGACCTTCTCCTAACCGGATATCTAACTATGGCATAAATAGAAACTGCGATTTGCAAAACACCCAGATTAAACGATATGTATTCATTTTCACTTCCATATTGAAACCTATAGAAAAAATATCCAGACAAAAACAACACAAACTCAAATGTTCTAGATCTTAGCGTGATGATCAAAAAACTCTCCTTGTGAATTCGTGCATCCTTAGCTGTCAGATTATCTCCGGCGCCATTAATATATTGGTACGAGTTACACCCTCCCAAAAATCAAAAAACAGGAACCTAAAATACGAAAACTATGCACTTTAGCTATAAGAACCTGCAGCAACAGGTTTATTCTAGACCAGATCGCCGCACCCGGTATTTCTTGATGCGAAGGAAGCATACGCCAAAACAAGCGCTCCGGCACTTATCGGCACCGGCTGGCTTGCTGGACGGCGGGATAAACCAGTCTGGGGCGTTAGGACGCTTTATGTTGTCCGGGAACGGTGCGCTCTCTGGCCAATCACGCAGCGCCTCGGCCTGGAGCGCCTTGCCGTCAGATATGTGGTAGAGCCCGCTTCCACCTGGTCGGGGTGCCGGTCCACCGCACCATCACTCAATGGAAGCCCGCCATCTCGCCAGTTACGCTCAATGGCGGCCGCCTGACATTCTGAAAAGATCAACTTGGTGCAACAGGCCACTTAATCGTGGCCGGGAAGCCTGCCTGCTGATAAACGCCGGCTTGGCGCCCGGCGTTCGGGAGGATCAGCAGTAGCTGCTGCTCTGTAATTTGCATAACGAAAAGCCTCTTACTCGCTGAGTTGCTCAATCAACCAGGTGGGCGCGACGGGGCGACCGGTACTGTCAGGAAAAATTGGCGTCTCTGGCCAACTGCGCAACCCCTGCCGGCAACCCTGAAGCGCCCTGTATTGCTCCATCGTTAACGTGGTTTCTTCGCCGCTCTCCACCTCATCTCGGTGCCGATTGATAATTCCGTCAGTAACCAATAACTGCGCATCGCGCCAAGCACGCTCGATAGACGCGAGCTGCTCTACCGTAGGCGGCGGAGCGTCCACGAGAAAAGGAAGTCCATTTTCATCATGAGCACGAACTTCCCCTGGTGCGGGATTCCCAATTACTAACAAAACCAACTCATCGGATATTTCTATTGCATCATTGGAATATCTTTATTCACACCCGCTAGATAAAGATTCCCGGTGGACTTGCTATATAGTCTTGACATGCACCCCTCCTAAATTACCAGCCAATTACAAACCAAGACACGTTATACCCGCCCGACGAATACGTTGTAATCTGATTCAAACTTACAGTTTTGATAATGCCTTGCGGTCCGACAGACGCATTAGCAAAGGTCCCCCCTATAGCTTTCATTACACCATTAGGGAAGGCCATAGGTAGACTCGTAATTTTGGTGTCAGAGCCAGTGTGAGCAGTCTCACCCCATTGAAAAATGAGCCCTCCCATCCAAACCGGGAGTACGATATAACCATTGGCCGCTCCCAACAAAGAGAACCCTAGCCTTAACTTCGCCACGGTAACTGCGTCTGAATTGTTAGTTAACCCAACCATCACATCATTGGTCGCAACTTTAATAATACCTGCGACCCCCTCTGTTGCGCCTACAATCAGTGTTGCCAACCGAACACCCAGAGTTTGCGGCGTAACGGCTGTAGAGTTGTCGATGCCCGCGTTCACTTGAGCCTGAGTAGACAGTTTCAGTACCCCAGCCACAGCAGTCGTTGCCGAAACCCAAAGGGCATCTAGTCTATTCTTGAGCGTCAGAGGGGTCACAGCAGAGTTATTGTCAAGACCACCCATGACCTCCGCGCCCGTCGATATTCTGATGAATCCAGCGACAGCCGTGGTTGTTCTGACCGGCGCCCGGCGCCCGATCGTGGGCCGAGTGTTATGCCGGCGATACCGTGTGAAACGCCGTGTATACCGAGGCAGCCCAAGAACTAAAGGACGCCATGGACCTGGCCTACCTGAGTGGCCAACGCCCCGCCGACGTGCTCAAGGTGGCCACCACAGATTTGAACAGCGGATTCCTAGGGGTGACACAAGGCAAAACCGATAAGAAGCTTCGACTGCGATTGGAAGACGACGGAGTGCAATCTGGGCTGAGCGCTTTTATCAGCGACCTCCTAGAACGCAGGGCCCTGAACGGTATTAAAACATCGACGTTGATCACCAACGCATCCGGCCTGCGAATGAGCCAGCAGATGCTGCGCAACCGCTGGGATGAAGCCCGCGAAAAAGCAGCCGTCAAAGCCGGCGCCGACGGTGACCCTGCATTGGCCGTGCTGATCCGCCAGTTCCAGTTCAAGGACATCCGCCCAAAGGCCGCTAGCGAGATCGAGCTTACACATGCCAGCCGCCTGCTCGGCCACAGCACCGAAGAGATGACCAAGCGGGTCTATCGGCGCGTGGGTGAGATCGTAAAGCCCACGAAATAACGCGTCACAAACTCTCCCCACCAGTTGCGACTCCCCCCCTCAACGCCTCCCAAAGTGCAGGGGGTTGCGAAAACGATTGTAAAAGTTGCGGAAACGTTCTCAAATCGCAGGCAATAAAAAACCCCGTAGATCATTGATCTACGGGGCTTTAAGAGTGGAGGCCGAGGTCGGAATCGAACCGGCGTAGGCGGATTTGCAATCCGCTGCATAACCATTTTGCTACTCGGCCTCAAACGATCAATGCCCTACAACCGACATTCACCGCATACAAACTTGAGTGGGCTATGTGAAGCTTGCCTCTACTCTATCTCATTGAAAACATTGAAGTTTTTAATGCTTCAGTGCGTTCGATGGGCGCAATTATGTACTCATTTGCCAGGGCTTGCAACCCCTTGATTTCAAAAAATATTCTCTCAAGGGGCAGGCATTCCTGGTGGGCTACCCTACCGCCCGGCTTCTTCCTTGTCACGGATAACCTGCAATTGATACTGCGGGTCCGCCTTGATCTGCTGTTCGGTAAACGGCAGCGGGCTGAGTTTTTTCTCGGAAAACGCCTGGGTCTGGTCCTTGAAGTATTTCGACGCGGGGTCGCTGGACAAGGAGAATGCCAGCACACCTTCGGCATTGGGCCCCTTCTCGTCGAACGTCACGATCTGCAGGTAACTGCTGCCGCTGACTACCTCGCGCTTGCCATCGGCCCGAGGCACGCTTTGCATGGCGTTATAAACGCCCAGCTCTTGCGGGCCGCCGTGGATCGGTGTCAGGCCCGAGACCTGAATATCACCCCAGCGGCTGTCCGCCGTCAGCCCGCGCTTGGCCACGTCGGCGGCTGACGCGAGCATCGCTTCATGCAGCGCCTTGGCCACGTTTGCCCGATCGACCGCCAGCCCATGTGGTGTGGTCAGGGGTTGTGCCGGATCGAAACCCACCTTCCACGCGTCCGGCGCTTGCGCCAGTTGCTCCGCCAGGTTGATGAAGTGCACCAGGCCCAGGCCGCTGTCGAGGTTGGCGCGCTGGTCCCAGTTTTTCAGGCTGTCGCACACCGATTTCACGCTGGCATCGGCACCCGCACAGAACTTCAGCAAGTCCGGCATCACCTGGCTGGCAAGATACACCTGGTTGTCCATGACCATATTCTGCAGGTCGGCGACCTTGATCGGTTGCTTGTCGAGCTCCTGCAAGCGTTGCAAGGCAAAGCGCGCACGCGGGCCCAAGCCGATCTTGTCCTGGCTGATAACGGGCGAGAACCCGGTCAAGGGTGCCTTGGGGTTGACCAGCCAGGCCGAGTCGTTGGAGTGCTGCACGTAGTCGGTGCGCTCCAGTTGCGGCAGTTGCTCGGCGGGGAAGATCCCGGCCTGGGCGGCACGCGGGTCCACGTCCCAGGCGCAGGCGCTGCGAGAGCCGTCGAGCATGATGAATTGCAGCCCGACCCGTGGGTCACTGCACTGTGCGAGCTTTTTCGCGCTGACGTTCGGCACCACCGACAGGTTCATGTACAGGCTTTGACCCTGGTCATCCGCTGCCACCGTGTTGACCCACGGGATACCTTGCAGGGTGTGTACCGAGGTTTGCAGTTCCTTGAGGTTCGCTGCGCGGTTCATCGCGTACCACTGTTGCAGCACACGGTCGTTGCCCAGGTTGGCATCCCGCAGGCTGAAGGCATATTTGGCGTCCCAGTCGAGTTTGCCCGGCCATTGCACGATGGGGCCGAACTGCGAGCTGTAGACCGTGCGGGACTGTTCCCGGGTACCGCCGTCGGCAGTTTTTACCGCTACCTTGATCGTGGTTTTATCCATGGGCACGGACTTGCCGTCCAGCAAATAGCGAGTCGGGTCCTTGGGGTCCAGAGTCAGGCGATACAGGGTGAAGTGCTTGGACGTATCAACGGTGTGCGTCCACGCAACGTGCTGGTTGAAGCCGATATTGATCACCGGCAGGCCCGGCAACGCAGCGCCCATCACATCCAGCTGGCCGGGGATGGTCAGGTGCATCTCGTAGAAACGCATGCCGCCCACCCACGGAAAATGCGGGTTGGCCAGCAGCATGCCGCGGCCGTTGAACGAACGGTCACGCCCCACCGCCACCGCGTTGCTGCCACGGTCCAGGGCGAAACGTTGCTGGTTGGCCGCCGCGACCTCAAACGCCTTGCTGTCCACCTGGGCGACGGTGTTGGGCGGCGTGGCCCCCACCAGGGCCTCGGCAAATTGTCCGACGCCACCTTCCACCAGCAGCCGGCGGGTCAGCTTGACCAGGTCTTCGGCCGTGATCGGCCGTACCCAGGCCGCCTGGCACTGCGCCGGCAAACCCTGGGCAGTGCGCTCCTTGAGGTAGTGGTTGTAACCGGCAACATACCCTTCAATGCGCTGCTGCATCGCCGGGGGCTGGGCCTTCCAGAATGCCGCAACGGCCTGGGGGGTGTTCAGCCAGGTGAAGAACACGTCGTTGGCAAGGTTGTTACGCCCTTCCAGGGTCGCCTGCTCGGGACCAAAGTACCTGGCACGCTCGCCATTGACCGTTACCACCTCATTGGCCAGCAGGCACAGGTTGTCCTGGGCATAGGCATAACCGATGCCGAACCCCAGCCCACGCTCATCGTTGGCCCGGATATGCGGGACACCAAAGCTGGTGCGACGGATCTCGGCGGTGGCCTGTTGCTCCTGCACCCGCGCCGTGGCCGAAAGACTCAGCCCCAGCAACGCCCCTGCCACACACATCCTGAACAACCCGTTGGAAATAATCACGCAGACTCCACAGCCAAATTAAACACCGCGACGAGGGACAGCTTCGCCAACACCTCAGTTAAGACGTAAATACCGGGAATAATTTTAGCAGCCGCAGGCGTTTATTCGGACAGGTCGGTATGTCTCCAGGATGTTACCGACAAAATTTCTACATCCCCCGCTTCATGATTTGTGCAGCTCGTACGTCTTATTAACTAAGAGCGCCATCATTTTCCTGATCAGGCTCTGATAAGGAGTTTCTGCATGTACAACTCGCAACTGCCCACGGAAGGACACTCACCCATGCATGACGGAGGTTTTGCCACCGGCAACCAGGCGTTCGGCAAGGCGCCGGAACATGGCAACCAGCGTATTCGTCATTTGCTCAAATGCTTTGGCCTGCGCACCAGCCTGATCCGGCTGAAGGTCATCGACGCCCTGCTGACCGCCGCCGACAACCAGCGCACCCTCGGCGTGCGCGGCGTGCACAGCCATTTGCTGGAGCTGGGCATCCCGTTGTCGTTTCTCAGCGTGCGCGAGGTGCTCAAGCGCCTGTGCACCGAAGGCGTGATCATCCTGAACGCCGACAAGAGCTACAGCCTGCACGAGCAGGCTGCCAAAGTCCTGGAAGGCCGGGCCTGACTCAAAGGTTGGGCTTGACCTTGCGACGCATCACACCGTTGATCACCACCACGGTTACCGCTACCGCAATCGCGATGTACTGGAACGTCTTTTCGCTGATGACCCCGTTGTTCTGCAAGTAGGACAGGCCAAACATCGTCCCCAGCACCAGCAGGGAGATCAGAATCGAGTATTTCAAACGTTGCTTTTGGGTCATGACGGGTTCCTGAAGCTGAAAAATTGTGTCCACTTTGTATCGACTACCACACCAAGCACATACCTGTTAGCGGGAATGGATTGGGGTCGGCGGGGTCTCATGTTACAGGCGATGAAAAACTTTGGCTTGCCCAACGCCTGATTGAACCTGAGAGCACCCTAGAGGATTTTGAAATGCTTCGTCGAATCACACTGCTGATTCCCTTGCTGATCATGTTGAGCATGAGCGGCTGCATTATTTTCCCCCACGGCGGCGGCGGTTGGCATGACCATCGCTACAGCGAAGGCGGACCGGGGTATTACCATCGCTGATCACGCGGCATAACCAACAAACCCGACATCACGTCGGGTTTGTTGTAAAAGGCCGAGCCTAACTGTTGGCCCCATGCACCCAACGCTGATGCAGCCACCGCGCAAACGCATCCAGGGCAAACCCCAACAGACCGATCAAAAGCACCATCGCCATCAGCTCGGAATAGGCCAGCCGGTCGCGAGTGTCGAGGATGTAATAACCCAGCCCGGCACTGACCCCGAGCATCTCGCACGGCACCAGCACGATCCACAGGATCCCGATGGCCAGGCGCACGCCGGTCAGCACGTGCCCCATCACCCCGGGAATAATCACCCGGCGCAAGGTTTCCCAGCGCGTGGCGCTCAGGCTCTTGCTCAGTTGCAACCAGCGCGGATCGAGCTGACGCACACCCGCCGCCGTATTCAGCAGAATCGGCCACACCGCGGCAAATGCCAGCAGGAAGTAGATCGGCTGGTCGCCCACGCCCATCAACATCACCACGATGGGCATCCACGACAGCGGCGAGATCATCCGCAGAAACTGGAACGCCGGCGTGGTTGCCGCCTCCAGCTTGCGCGAACTGCCCACCAGCAAGCCCAGCGGTACACCAATCAGCAATGCCAGGAACAGCCCGACGAAGATCCGCTTGAGGCTCACGGCTATGTTCAGGTACAGCTCGCTGCGGCCCAGCAACTCCCACAGGCTGGCGAGGGTCGCCGACAGCGAAAACCGCGCAGACAAACCGTCCGCGCTGCCAAAGACCTTCACCCCCAGCCACCAGAGCAACAACAACCCCGCCAACCCGCTCAAGCCAAGCAACCAGCCCGGCAACCCCAAGGTTTTGCCGTTGTTCAAACGCCAATCTCCTCGTTTCGCTCAAAGCCCTCAGGCAAGCCGAAGGTCTTCATACCGCCCACCGCCGCGATTGCATTGCGCACGAAGCGGTCGTCCACCAGGTCCTTGGCGACAAACGCGGGGTCCAGGTCGGCGAGGAATTTCTTGTCGCCCTCGATCAGCGTGTCTTTCAGGCGGCGTACCAGTTCCTCGGTGTAGCTGGGGAATGGATACGGCTGGAAGTCGATGCGGTGCTCGTCCCAGTTGGCGTGCTGGATCGCGCCGTCAGCCAGGTAAGCCGCACGGTCGCTGGCAGCCGGCGCCAGGACTTTGCGCAGCACTGGTTCGGCATGCGGGGTGTAGCGGTTCTCGCCGTCCTTGGACAGCAGCTTCACCGCCTCTTCACGGTTGTCACGGGTCCAGACCTGGGCCTTGACGATTGCATTCACCACCTTCTGCGACCATTCCGGGCGGTTGGTCAGGTCATGCTCGTGCATGAACACCACGCAGCACGCATGGTTGCGCCACACGTCGCCGGTAAAGCGCTGCACCCGGCCCACGTTGAGGTTTTCCGCCAGGGCGTTGAACGGCTCGGCGACGATGTAGCCGTCGATGCGCTTGCTGGCCAGGGCCGGCGGCATGTCCGAGGGCGGCAACACGATCAGGTTGACCTCGTTGGCGGCAATCGCACTGCCGGCGGCACGGGCCACCGGGGTCAGGCCGTTGTCGCGGAACAACTGCTGCACCACCACGTTGTGAATCGAGTACCAGAACGGAATCGCCACCGACTTGCCGCCCAGTTGCTTCACGTCGGTAATGCCTGGGGATACGGTCAAGCCCGAGCCACCCACATGGTTCCAGGCCACGACCTTGGCCGGGACCTTGCTGCCATACCGCGCCCATACGGTCATCGGCGACAGCAGGTGAATCACGTTGACCTGCCCGGAAATGAACGCCTCGATCACCTGGGCCCAACTGCGCAGCAGCACCGGGCGCTCGGCCTTGATGCCTTCGGCCTCGAACAGGCCATTGTTGTGGGCCACCAGCAACGGCGTGGCGTCGGTGATCGGCAAATAGCCGATGCGTACCGGTGCGTCCGGCTCACTGGCCGCCCGGGCCTGCAAGCTGCTCAGCAATGGCAAGGCTCCGGCGGCACTGAGCACGGCCGAGAGTTTGAGAAAGTCACGGCGCGAGTGAGTGAGGTCATCCAGACACATGGCAAGGCTCCAGCAGTTCAGGGGGTTGGGGGTCAGTGCGGCTCGCCCGCCGTAGGGTTTTGAGAATCTCGATGCGCAGGGTGCCAATGGCTTCCACCTGTTCTTCCCGCGGTTGCGGCAAGTCGATGCGCCATTCGCCGAGGGTCCGCGCCGGGCGGTTACCCAGTAGCAGAATCCGGTCGGACAACAGCAGCGCTTCGTCGATGTCGTGGGTGATCAGCACCGCCGCCGAACCTTGCTCGCGATTGACCTTGAGCAGCAGGTGCTGCATGTCGGCACGGGTCACTTCATCCAGGGCACCGAAGGGCTCGTCCAGCAGCAATACCTGCGGCTGGCGTGCCAGGCAACGCGCCAGCGCCGTGCGCTGGGCCATGCCGCCGGACAGCGCCGCCGGGAATTGCTGGCGGGCGTGTTCCAGGCCTACGGCGTGGATCGCATGGTCGACGCGGCTGCGACGTTCTTCAGGGCTGAGGTGCGGCTGGCGGGCAAAGTCCAGGCCGAAGGCGACGTTCTTTTCCAGGCTCAGCCACGGCAGCAGGCTGGGGTCCTGGAACGCCACCGCCACCCGCGGGTGCGGGCCATTCAACGGCTCGCCCAACAGGCGGATGCTGCCGCCCTGGGGCGCTTGCAAACCGGCGAGCACCCGCAGCAGGCTGGACTTGCCAACGCCGCTGGGGCCGAGGATCGACACCACTTCGCCGGGCTGCAATTGCAGGTCGAAACCTTCCAGCACCGAATTGCCCGCATAGCCCAGGCAAATTCCCTGGGCGTGCAATACCGCCTGGCTCATAGATTGGCCTGACGGTTCAACTCGGTGCGCAACTGCACCAGGCTCGGGGTCACGATCGGCACAAACGCCGACTCGCGCCAGCGCCGGGCAAAACCGCTGCCGTGGGCCGTCAGGTAGGCCTTGCCGCCGCTGGCTTGCAGCTCCAGTTGCACAGCGCTGGCAGCGATTTCCGCGAGGGCGATGCGCAGGCGGAACAACGGTACCGGCTCAGTGCCGAAGCGGCCGGCCAGCAGGCCTTTCTTCAGGTCGTTGACCGCCTGTTCCAGGGAGGTACGCAACACTTCCAGCTCTTCACGCAATACGGTGCGGCTGGAGCCCAGGTGATTGGCCACCTCCGCCAGCGAGCGCCGCGCCAGGCCGATGGACATGCCGCATTGCAAGCCCAGAAACGCCGGGCGCACGGCCGGCAGGAACTTGCGTGCATCCTCATGCAACAACCAGTCGCGGCTCAGCTCCACGGCTTCAAAGCCGAGGGCCGCGGTATTGCTCGATTGCAGGCCCAGCAGTTCCAGGTCGCGGGAACGTTGCAGGCCGGACACCGAGTCCGGGATCGCCAGGATAAACGGCGCGCCGCCCTGGGCATGCTCGATGGCGGCAGCCACCACAAACCCGTTCTTGCGCAGGTTGGTCACCCAGTGCAGGCGGCCATTGAGATTCCAGCCGTCGTCGGTCGGCTCGGCGCTGATTTGCAGCGACTCGATGCCAGACAAAAACTTCATCGCGTTGGACAGCCCGGTCGCCCCGGCCAGCTTGCCGCTCAGCAGGTCCGGCAGCAGTTGCTCGCGCAGGCGCTGGTTCGGGCTTTGCAGCAGGTATTCGATAAACGAGCGTTGGCCCCAGCACACAAACGCCGACGCCAGGGAATGGCTCGCCACATCGGCGATAGCTTCCACCGCGCCGGTGACATCGCCGCCCAGGCCACCGAGGTCCTTGGGCACACCGATACGTAATACATTGGCCTCTGCCAGCCGTGGCAGCACTTCCTGCGGATCGCAACTGCCCACATCCAGGGCCTGCGCTTGAACATCGAGCCAACGGCTCAAGATTGGGTCAAGCATTCATGTTTCTCCTTGTTGCAGCATGTTTACCATCGCGAACGCTTGCGCGCCTTCAGCTAGCCGGTTTTTCCCAACGGTATTGCGCCAGTTCCGGGTTCAACGGGGTACGGGCAAACACGTTGGCGAAGTTACACAGGGTGGCCAGGCTCACACCCAGAATAACCTCAAGGGCATGACCGTCGGTGTAGCCTGCCTCACGGAACGCTGTGTAGCCGGCGTCGCTGACATCACCGCGGGTGGCGATCACTTCACGGGTGAACGCTGCCAGTGTCTCATAACGCTCGTTGGGCAGTTCACCGCGCTGGCGCAGGGCGTCGATCACGTCTTCCGGCAGCTTGGCCTTGTTGCGCGCTACGGCAGTGTGCCCGGCGACGCAGAAATCGCAACCGTGGTTGGTGGCGGCAATCAGTTGCACCACTTCGCGGTCGGCCAGGCTCAGGTCAGACTTGGCGTTCAGGCCCGACACGGTAATGTAGGTTTCCAGGGCTGCCGGGGCGTTGGCCAGCACCGCCAACAGATTGGGGATGAACCCGGAACCCTTCAGGGCATTTTCCAGAAAGGGCTTGGCCGCCTCAGGAGCGGTTTCCAGGGTTAGCATCGGTACGCGGGACATGGAGTGGTCTCCTCATGGATTCGTGTACCAAGTCTGTTGGTTATAAAAAATCCGCTCAATAGTCTAAAGTAGCGATTACTTGCTCTAGAGTCTTTCCGTTAGATGAATTCGTCCAGTTCACTCGTCGATTGGTTATTAGATAGCCTTGAACTCAACACCAGCCTGTTTCACGTCGGGCGTTACTGCGGCGACTGGCACGCCAGCACCCATGGCCTGGCAAGCGCGAGTTTTCATCTGGTGGTGCAAGGGCAGTGCTGGATGCACATCGACGGCGACTCGACCCCTTACCCATTGAACAACGGCGATGCAGTCTTCCTGCTGCGAGACCTGGCGTACCGCTTGTCCAGCGATGGCACCGCCACCGGCGCCCAGGAATGCCCGCGCAAACCGATGCTGCCACTGGACAGCCAAGCCAGTGACGGCGTGGGCCTGGTGTGCGGGTTCTTTCACTTCCAGTCCGGGCTGTCGGCGATGATTGTCGACACCCTGCCCGCCTGGATCATCCTGCGGGCCGGTGATCCATCGCTGACCGCCGCGCGCAACCTGTTCGAACTGATCCTGCAGGAATGCGAGCGCACGCCGGCGCCCTCGCCCGCCCTGCTGGAGCGCCTGTGCCACCTGCTGTTCCTGTATGTGCTGCGCCAACAGGTGCTGGACAACACCGACCTCGGCGGCCTCGCGGCGCTGGCTCGGCAACCGGCATTTGCCAACCTGCTGGAGCAGTTGATCGCACGCCCGGCCGAGCCCTGGACCCTGGAAAGCATGGCCGCCTGCACCGGCCTGTCGCGCTCGGCGTTCTTCAAGCGCTTCAATGAACTGTGCGGGCAGTCGCCGGGGCAAGTGCTGCTGATGATGCGTGTGCGCCACGCCTGCCAACTGTTCAAGCAGGACCAGACCGTAGCGGACGTGTCCCTCGCCGTGGGTTATCAATCGGTGGCAGCATTTACCCGGGCCTTCCATAAGGTCACCGGCTTCCAGCCCGGCGCCTACCGCAAGGCTCAAGGTTGACGCTGCAACCCATTGCCCGGCCGGGCACACAACTCCACCAGCCAATCGACAAACACCCGCACCCGTTGCGACAGCTGGCGATGCGGCGGGTACAGCGCCGTCAGCGGTAACCTGGGCGGCGGCTGATGCGCCAGCACCTCCACCAGCGTGCCCGCTTCCAACTGGCGAACGGCGTGGTAGTACGGCGTCTGTACCAGGCCGTAACCCGCCTCACAGGCCGCCAGGTAACCATCGGCACTGTTGACCGCCACTTGCTTGGGCAGGTCGACCAAGCGGATGTCGCTGCCGATCTGAAACTCCAGGCCATAGCGTTTGCCGCTGGTGCTGGAGAAATACTCCACCACTTGATGGCCGGCCAACTCATCCAGCGTCGATGGCACGCCGAACTGCTGCAAGTAGCCGGGACTGGCGCAGGTCACCTGATCCATCATCGCCAGCGGCCGGGCCACCAGCGACTCGTCCAGCGCCAGGCCGCCGCGCAACACGCAATCCACGCCTTCGCGGATCAGGTCCACCGGGCGGTCATTGAGGCCGATTTCCAGATCGATCTGCGGGTAACGCGTGGTGAACTCGGGCATTGCCGGAATTACCAGGAAGCGCCCGATCCCCGACGGCATATCAATGCGCAACGTGCCGCGCGGGTTGCGCCGGCTGGTGGAGAACACCGCCTCGGTCTCCTCAAGGTCCGCCAACAGGCTCACGCAACGCTGGTAGTAGGCGGCGCCGTCCAGGGTCGGGCTGACCTGGCGCGTGGTGCGCTGCAACAGTTGCACCCCAAGGTGCGCCTCCAGTTGCTTGATCAGGATGGTCACCGAGGCACGCGGCAGTTGCAGGCTGTCGGCCGCCCTGGCAAAGCCGCCCAACTCGACAATCCGCACAAACACGCGCATGGCGTTGAAACGGTCCACTGGCTGGTTTCCTTCAGGGATTATTTAGAATTTCATAATAGTGATAGTGGTTTTAGCCGGTTTATCCCGCTTTTGTCGAGGGCAACAATGGAGCCCTTCCCACACAGGAGCTGGACCCATGCACACACGTCAACTCGGCAAGAACGGCCCTCAGGTTTCCGCCATCGGCCTCGGCTGCATGGGCATGACCGATTTCTACACCACCGGCACCGACACCACTGAAGCCATATACACCCTGCACCGCGCCCTGGAACTGGGGATCAACCTGCTCGACACCGCCGACATGTATGGCCCCCACACCAACGAAGCGCTGATCGGCAAGGCCATCGCCGGCAAGCGCGACCAGGTGTTCCTCGCCAGCAAGTTCGGCATCGTGCGCGACCCGGCGAACCCGGCACTGCGTGGCGTCAACGGCCGCCCGGAATACATTCGCGAGGCCATCGACGGCACCTTGAAGCGCCTGGGCGTGGAAACCCTGGACCTGTATTACCAGCACCGCATCGACCCCGAAGTGGCGATTGAAGAAACCGTTGGCGCCATGGCCGAACTGGTCAAGCAAGGCAAGGTGCGTTATCTGGGCTTGAGTGAAGCGTCGGCGGCTACCCTGGAGCGCGCTCACAAGGTGCATCCCATCAGCGCCCTGCAAAGCGAATATTCGTTATGGAGCCGCGACCAGGAAGACAACGGTTGCCTCGCGGCCTGCCAACGCCTGGGAATCGCATTTGTGCCCTACAGCCCACTGGGCCGCGGCTTCCTGACCGGCGCGCTGAAAAGCCCGGATGACTTTGCGGCGGATGACTATCGCCGGTTCAGCCCGCGTTTCCAGGGTGAAAACTTTGCGAAGAACCTGCTGCTGGTGAAACAGGTACAAGCCCTGGCTGCCGACAAGGGCGTGACCGCCGGGCAACTGGCGTTGGCCTGGGTGCTGGCGCAAGGGGATTACCTGATCCCGATCCCGGGGACCAAGCAACGCAAATACCTGGAAGAGAACGTCGTGGCACTGGAGGTCAAGCTCAGCCCGACCGAGTTGGCGGCGCTGGAGGCCATCTTCCCGGCCAACGCCACAGCCGGGCTGCGCTACCCGGAAGCGGTCATGCAGATGCTGGACAAATAATCCTGCCACGCCGGATCGGGGCTGGCTCGCCAGCTCCGCGCCTTGAATCCCTGCCCTGGTTTTTCTTGCACGATAGTGCCTCAAGCTCGCCCGTCCCAAGCCGATAGCCCTTCGAAGCTCTAACAAAGCCGCGTCGCACAATAAACGCTTCGTAAGGACGACCCCATGCCCTCATTGCGCTCTATCCAAGCCCGCTACACCCTGTTCCTGGTGCTGTTCGTCCTGTTGTTATTCGTCTTGACGGTGGTGGGCATCGGACAGTTGGTGGCCCCCAAGCTGCGCCACACCGAAGAACAGGTGGCCCTCAATCGCATTGCCGAAGTGGCCGAGCAGATCCAGGGCGAACTGAACAAGGTTCAGGCCCAGCAACGCAGCATCACCCAAACCATCCCGCTGCTGGACAGCGACGCCATCGACAAGGTGCTGCCAGGCCTGGTGGACCAGTACGGCGAATTGAAAGTGTTTGGCGGCGGCATCTGGCCCCTGCCCAACCAACGCACCCCGGGACGCAACAAGCACAGCACCTTCTGGCACCGCGATGCCTCGGGCAAGCTGGCGGTGAACACCTTCTGGAACAGCGACGCGGCCCCCAACTACTACGACCAGAGCTGGTACAAGGGCGGCCTCGCTTCGCCCCGCGGCCAGTGCGCCTGGGCGGCGGCCTACAAGGATGACGCCAGCCAGGAGCCACGCACCAACTGCGCGATGGCGATCCAGCGTGACGGCGCAGCCTATGGCGTCGCCACCATCGACGTGACCCTGGGCTTCTTCAACGACCTGGTGGCCAGCAAGGAAAAAGACCTCGGCGGGCAAATGCTGATCGTCGAAGGCGACGGCAAGATCATCAGCAACAGCACGCGCATCAGCGGCCCCGTGGTGTTGAAGAACATCAGCGAATTGGCCGGCACCTCGGCCTTTGCCGCCCAGGTCAGCGCCGGCCTGGCCCATCGTGATCAAACCCTGCAACGCAGCGAGTTCGACAACCAGGGCGTGGCCAGCACGTTCTTCATGCGCCCGATCGAGGGCACGCCGTGGTTCCTCGCTACTGCGCTGCCGACTTCGCTGATCACCGCCCAACGTGATGACGTACTGGGCACGTTGGCGATGCTGCAAATCCCGATGATCCTGCTGTTGGTGCTGTTGGCGGTGTACGCCATCCGCCAGCTGGTGCACCGGATGACCGCGCTGAAGACCAATATCGACGCACTGTCCAACGGCGATGCCGACCTGACCCGGCGCATCACCATTCGCGCCGAGGATGAACTGGGGGCGATTGGCCATTCGGTGAACCGCTTTATCGTCTACCTGCAAAACATGATCGGAGAAGTGACCCTGGCCACCGGCGCCATGTCGTCGAGCCTGGCGCAATTGCAGCAGACGTCGGCCCAGACCAACCAGATCCTGGTCCGCCATGCCTCGGAAACCGACCAGACCGTCACGGCCATCACCGAGATGAGTTCCACCGCCGACACCGTGGCCGAGAACGCTGCCGAAACGGCTGCGTTCACCCAGCGCGCCAACGAGCACGCCGACCGTTCGCGGGTGGTGGTCGGGGAAGCTTCTCGCAGCGTCAGCGCGTTGATCGGCGAAGTCTCCAGCGCCACCCACACCGTGGAAAACATGCGCCAGGATGCCGCCCGCATCACCGAAACCCTTGGTGTGATCGGTGCCATCGCCGGCCAGACCAACCTGCTGGCACTCAACGCGGCCATCGAAGCCGCCCGGGCCGGCGAACAAGGCCGGGGTTTTGCGGTGGTGGCCGACGAAGTCCGCGCCCTCGCCGCCCGCACCCAGGCCAGCACCTCGCAGATCAATGAGATGCTGGCGCGCCTGACCACGGGCGTGAGTTCCTCGGTGACGGCCATGGAAGCCACCCAGGCCAGCTGCCAGTCTGCGGCTGACGCCACGGCCCGGGTGAACACGGGATTGGACGAGATGGCCGGCTCCGTCAGCCATATCAACAACCTCAGCACCCAGATCGCCACCGCCGCCGAACAGCAAAGCGCAGTGACCGAGGAAATCAACCGCAGCATGGTGCACATCCGCCACATGGTCGAAGAGCTGGTGCAAAGCGGCCACGCCACGGAGCACAACACCCAGAGCCTGCTGGATGCCAATGGCCGGGTTATTGCATTGATGGGTCGCTTCAAGGTGCGTTGAAAAAATAGCCTGAAAGCTCCCGTGCAATGCGCGGGAGCCGGACTATTCTGACAGTTCGCTCCGCCACACAGGAGGTGTGTCATGCACGCAGTTGAGCACCCGATCCGTCTGGAGCGGATCAGTCAGGAACGCTATATACAAGCCTCTATCGACGATGTTTACGACTACGTTACCCAACCGGATCGCTGGCATGAATGGCATCCGACATCCCTGGGCGCCGACACCGGTATCGCCGGCTCATTGCCTGCCGGTCATCGTTTCACTGAAACCATCGACCTGCTGGGTGTGCGGGTTCCCATGAGCTATCGCGTGCAGATTGCGCAGCGACCGCGGGAGTTCAAGACCGCGTTCACCTCATTGGCGGTCGATGGCTGTATTCATTATCTGCTGCAAGTACAGGGCAACGGCACGCTGTTCAAGCGCATCCTCACCTATGAAACCGAACTGCAACTGACCACCCTGCATGAGCGCATGATCGCACTGTCCAACCAGGCCCTTGATCAGCTCAAGCAGCGCCTGGAATCCCCGCCAGCCTGACAAAACCGTCATATCCCTCTCAGTTTTCCGACAGCACCAGGCGGTTATTCTGGTGCTGTCGGTTTTTCGTAAAACCTCGTAACAATCCCGGGAAACCCTTTTCCAAAAAGCAGGGAGAATGCCCCGCTGTTGCCCTTTATCCGATGAGATGACGATGAAAACCACCCTGCGACTGGCCGCACTGTCGGCCCTGCTCATGAGCACCCTGGCCCAGGCTGCCGAGCTGATCCCGATTGACGTGCACCGTGATGCCAACTGCGGTTGCTGCAAAAAGTGGATTGCCCACCTGGAGAGCAACGGGTTCAAGGTCAACGACCATGTGGAAAGCAACATGAGCGAGGTCAAGCAACGCCTGGGCGTGGCGCCGCGCCTGGCGTCTTGCCATACCGGCGTGATCGACGGCAAGTTCGTCGAAGGCCATGTGCCAGCCGACCAGGTCTTGGCCCTGCGCAAGCGCGACGACTTGCTGGGCATTGCAGCACCGGGCATGCCCATGGGCTCGCCAGGCATGGAGATGGACGGCAGCAGCGATGCCTATCAGGTCATCGGCCTGACTCGCGATGGCGAAGACGTGGTAGTGGCTGACTATCCGGCACGCTGATTGATGCTTGCCGGTTACCTGGGACTGTTTTTCGCCGCCTTCGGCGCCGCCACGCTGTTGCCGATGCAATCGGAGGCGGTGCTGGTGGGGCTGTTGATCAGCGGGCACTACAGCCTGTGGTTGCTGCTCGGGGTTGCAACGGCCGGCAACGTATTGGGCTCGGTGGTCAACTGGCTGCTGGGCCGCTCGGTCGAGCGCTTCAAGGATCGACGCTGGTTTCCGGTCAGCCCCAGGCACCTGGAAAAGGCCCGTACCCACTACCAGCGCTGGGGCCATTGGTCGTTGCTGCTCAGTTGGGTGCCGATCATTGGCGACCCGCTGACCCTGGTGGCCGGGGTCATGCGCGAACCGTTCTGGCGGTTCCTGGTGCTGGTGACCCTGGCCAAAGGGGCGCGCTACGGGGTACTGGCCATGCTCACCCTGCACTGGATTTAATCTCCCGTTAATCCCCTCGCCACAGCATCCGGGCACTGTTCCCGGAGCTCTAACCATGTCCAAGATCCGCTCTCTGTGCGTCGCCAGCCTGTTGCTCGGCAGCGCCCTGCCCGCCTTCGCCGCCGAAGAAGGTCCGACCTACGGCCCCGAGCTGCAAGGCTTCCAATACCCGTACCCGGTAGAGCACTTCACCTTCCAGTCCCAGGGCAAATCCCTGCAGATGGGCTACATGGACGTGCCGGCCAAGGGCAAGGCCAACGGGCGCAGCATCGTGCTGATGCACGGCAAGAACTTCTGCGGCGCCACCTGGGATGAATCGATCAAGGCCCTGAGCGACGCCGGTTACCGGGTGATCGCTCCCGACCAGATCGGTTTCTGCACCTCCAGCAAGCCGGACAATTACCAGTACAGCTTCCAGCAACTGGCGATCAACACCCATCAACTCCTGGAAAAACTCGGTATTCAGAAGGCTACCCTGCTCGGCCATTCCACTGGCGGCATGCTTGCCACACGCTACGCCCTGCTCTATCCGCAGCAAACCGAACAACTTGCCCTCGTAAACCCGATTGGCCTGGAAGACTGGAAGGCCATCGGCGTGCCCTACCGCAGCGTTGACCAATGGTACGAGCGCGAGTTGAAACTGACCGCCGAAGGCATCCGCCAATACGAGCTCGACACCTACTACGTCGGCCGCTGGAAGCCTGAATACGACCGCTGGGTCGATATGCTCGCTGGCATGAACAAAGGCCCCGGCCACACCCAGGTGGCGTGGAACTCGGCGCTGATTTACGACATGATCTTCACCCAGCCGGTGTACTACGAGTTCAAGGACCTGCAGATGCCCACCCTGCTGCTGATCGGCACCTCCGACAACACCGCCATTGGCAAAGACCTGGCGCCACCGGCGGTCAAGGCGAAGCTCGGCAACTACGCGGTGCTGGGCAAGCAAGTGGCCAAGCTGATTCCCCACGCCACCCTGGTGGAATTCCCGGGCCTGGGCCATGCACCGCAAATGGAAGAGCCGTCACAGTTTCACAAGGCACTGTTGCAAGGGCTGAACGCCCTTTAATCCAACCTTTTTCGAGGCATGCGTGAATGTCGGTACAGATCGCAGTGATTGATGATTGGCAGAATGTGGCCAGTGGCGTGGTGGACTGGTCAGTCCTGGCGTCGGTCGGCCAGGTGCACTTCCTCCACGATTACCCGGCGGACACCGCCACGTTGATCGAGCGTTTGCAGGGGTTCGAGGTGATCTGCGTGATGCGCGAACGCACCACCTTCGACCGGGCTCTGTTGCAAGGCTTGCCCAGGCTCAAGTTGCTGGTGACCGGCGGCATGCGCAACGCCGCCATCGACATTCCTGCGGCCAAGGCCCTGGGTATCCAGGTAGGCGGCACTGACAGTTACAAGCACGCCGCCCCGGAACTGACCTGGGCACTGATCATGGCGTCCACCCGCAACCTGCTGGCCGAAGCCAATTCCCTGCGCGCCGGGGGTTGGCAAGTGGGCCTGGGCGGCGATTTGTACGGCAAGACCCTGGGGATTCTCGGGCTGGGCAGCATTGGCCAGAAGGTCGCCAAATTTGGCCAGGCTTTCGGCATGCGCGTAATTGCCTGGAGCGAAAACCTTACCCCAGAGCGCGCTGCCGAAAGCGGCGTGACCTGGGTCAGTAAGCGCGAGTTGTTTGAACAGGCGGACGTGTTGTCGATTCACCTGGTGCTCAGCGACCGCAGCCGCGGGCTGGTGGACGCCGAAGCGTTGGGCTGGATGAAACCTACGGCGCATTTGGTGAACACGGCACGCGGGCCGATTGTCGATGAGGCCGCCTTGATTGACGCCCTGGCCAATGGCCGGCTGGCGGGCGCGGCACTGGACGTGTACGCCCAGGAGCCGCTGCCAGCCGGGCATCCATTCCGCCAGTTGCCCAACGTATTGGCCACCCCTCATGTGGGGTACGTCAGCGAGCAGAACTACCGCCAGTTCTACCAGCAAATGATCGAAGACATCCAAGCCTGGGCCAAAGGAGTGCCCCTTCGCGCACTAAGCTAGTGCACACATTTCACCTCCCACTCCCCCCTGTAGCAGCTGTCAAGCCCCAGCGAGGCTGCGTCGGGCGCACTGCCGATCCTGAACCGGAGCGCGCTCGACAGCTGCTACGGGGCTCATGAAAAAAATTTGTCCTACAAAAATACCCCACAGACCCCACAGGCTCTGGGATCTGTCCTAGACTCATGACCGATGGGTCCGATCCAAAACAAAAACCCCGCAAAAAATCGAAACTTTCCAACTCTGCCACAGGTCAGGTTTAAGGTAAGGCGAGTGCTGACGGTTCATACCGAACGCCCGTCCATCCACTCTATTTAAGACTCCAGCACAACTGGCATAAGGCTTGCCAGTCTGTGTAGCGCTTGTGCGCCTGGCCGCAGGACGCGGTCAACCTTCGCTGATTGCCATATGCCATCAGCCGACCAGAACTCGGGAGAGAACTATGATCAGTGCCGCTGTAGATACTCAGGGAGAGCGTTTTAGTCAGCCGGTTGGCGGGCCGACCTCATTGGCCGACCTTCCCAACACGGTGCGGCCGGTCCCACGTGTGAATCCCAATCGCAAAAAAGTGCTGTTTGTCACTTCCGAACTGGCCGACCTGGTGAAAACCGGCGGCCTGGGCGACGTGTCCGCCGCACTGCCCCGCGCCATGGCGCACCTGCACGATGTGCGCGTGCTGATCCCCGGCTACCCGCAGGTGCTGGACAGCGACAACCCTATTCATATCATCGGTGAGCTGGGGGGCCACGCCGCGCTGCCACCGTGCAAGATCGGGCGCATGGACCTCAAGGACGGCCTGGTTATCTACGTGCTGATCTGCCCCGAGCTTTACGAGCGCGAAGGCACGCCCTATGGCGCCAACAACGGCCGCGACTGGCCCGACAACCATATCCGCTTCGCCCGCCTGGGCCTGGCCGCCGCCGATATTGCCGCCAACCTGGCGCAGATCCACTGGTGCCCGGACCTGGTGCACGCCCATGACTGGCCAGCAGGCCTGGCGCCAGCCTATATGCACTGGCGTGGGTCACGCACTCCAACGCTGTTCACCATTCATAACCTCGCCTACCAGGGCGTGGTCAGCCTCGCCTCGTGCCCGGAACTGGGGATTCCCGAACACGCCTTGCAGCAAGAAGGCATGGAGTTCTACGGCAAGCTGTCATTCCTCAAGGCCGGCATGGCGTATTCCAGCCATATCACCACGGTCAGCGCCACCTACGCCCAGGAAATCACCACCCCCGAATTTGGCTGCGGTCTGGATGGCTTTCTCGCCAGCAAGACCCAGCAAGGCTTGCTCAGCGGCATTCCCAACGGCATTGATGAAAGCTGGGAGTCGTCCACTGACCCGCACCTGACCCACCCTTTCAACATTGGTGACTGGGAAGGCAAGGCACAGAACGCCGCCCATGTGCGCAACCTGTTTGGCTTGCACGACTCCACCGGCCCGCTGTTCGCCGTGGTATCGCGCCTGGTCTACCAGAAAGGCCTGGACCTGACCGAAGCGGTCGCCAGTTTCATCGTCGAAAATGGCGGCCAGATCGCGATCATCGGCCGTGGTGAGCCGGAAGAAGAGCAAGCCATGCGTGCCCTGGCCCTGCGCTTTCCCGGCCAGATCGGCGTGCGCATCGGCTTCAACGAGACCGACGCGCGCCGCATGTTCGCCGGCAGCGACTTCCTGTTGATGCCATCCCGTTACGAACCCTGCGGCCTGAGCCAGATGTACGCCCAGCGCTTCGGCTCGTTGCCGGTTGCACGCAACACCGGCGGCCTGGCCGACACTATCGAGGATGGTGTCACCGGCTTCCTGTTCAACGAATCCACTGTCGAAAGCTACGAAGCGGCCCTGAGCCGCGCGTTCAAGGTCTTCGCCTTCCCAGGCTTGCTCAACGCCATGCGTTGCCGGGCTATGGCCGCACCGTTCAACTGGTGCCAGGCAGTGGAACCCTATGCCGAACTTTATGAGCAACTGGTAGCGAAAGCGCTGGGAAGATCGGGGAAACAGTAAAAAGAGGTCTTCATAGATGCCGTCACGGACTCTGGAAACCTGGCCCCACGGCGCGATCATGCTGGATGCGGAACACACCCGCTTCGCGTTATGGGCGCCAGACGCGTTTTATGTCAGCGTTGAATTTGAGGAAGGAAAATCGGTAGCGATGCTGCCCCAGGCCGATGGCTGGTTTGTGGTGCAGCTGCAATGCCCGCCGGGCACCCGCTACCGCTACAACATCGACGGCGAACAGGACGTTCCCGACCCGGCTTCCCGGGCACAGGCCACGGACGTTCACGGCTTCAGCGTGGTGGTCGACCCCCTGGCCTATCAGTGGCGCCAAAGCCACTGGCAAGGCCGGCCGTGGCACGAAGCGGTGATCTACGAGATACACGTGGGCGTACTGGGGGGCTACGCCGAGGTCGAGAAACAACTGCCGCGCCTCGCCGAACTGGGGGTCACCGCCATTGAGCTGATGCCCATCGCGCAATTCCCCGGCGAACGCAACTGGGGTTACGACGGTGTCCTGCCCTACGCTCCCCAATCCTCCTACGGTTCGCCCGAGCAGCTCAAACAGCTGATCGACAGTGCGCACCACTATGGCCTCGCGGTAATCCTCGATGTGGTCTACAACCACTTCGGCCCCGACGGCAACTACCTCGGCACCTACGCCAAGGGTTTCTTTCGCGAAGACGTGCACACGCCCTGGGGCGCGGGCATCGACTTTGATCGCCGGGAGGTCCGGGATTTCTTCATCGACAACGCCCTGATGTGGCTGCTGGAATACCGCTTCGACGGCCTGCGCCTGGACGCCGTGCACGCCATCAACGATCCCGAATTTCTGCAGGAGCTGGCGCAAAAAGTACGCCAGCAAGTCGACACGGGGCGGCATGTGTGGCTGGTGCTGGAAAACGAATTCAACCAGGCCAGCCTGCTGGAAAGCGGTTTCGACGCCCAGTGGAACGATGACGGCCACAACGCCCTGCACGTGCTGCTCACCGGCGAAACCGACGCCTACTACAGCGATTTCGCCCAGGACCCCACGGGAAAACTGGCGCGCTGCCTGAGCGAAGGATTTATCTACCAGGGCCACACCACGCGCCACGGCCACGCGCGCGGCGAGCCCAGCGGGCACCTGCCGCCCAGCGCCTTTGTGCTGTTCCTGCAGAACCACGATCAGATCGGCAACCGCGCCCTGGGCGAACGCCTGCATCAACTGTGTTCGCCCCAGGCCCTGAGCGCCGCGACGACCTTGCTGCTGATGTCGCCGATGATCCCGCTGATGTTCATGGGCGATGAAGTCAACGCCGAGGAGCCGTTCCTGTTCTTCACCGACCATCACGGCGAACTGGCCGAGGCGGTACGTGAAGGCCGGCGCAATGAGTTTGCCGACTTCGCCGCGTTCAGCGACCCCGAACGCCGCGAACGCATTCCCGACCCCAACTCCCTGCAGACCTTCCGCCGCTCGGCACCCGCCCTCGCCGACTGCGGCGACTCGCAGCTCTACCGGCACCTGTTGAGCCTGCGCCACCAACATATCGTGCCGCACCTGCCCGGCAGCATGGCCCTGGGTGCGCACGTGCTGGCGCAGGGCGCGGTCACGGCGCGCTGGCGCCTGGGCAATGGCAGCCTGTTGCAGATCGACCTCAACCTGAGCGCCGATTCTCTGAACTACCCGGCTGCCGAGCACCTCCTATTTGTGACGCAGGCCAGCGGGGCCGAACAATTGGCTCCCCTCAGCGCCCGCGTCAGCCTCACCCATTCCCCTGTTGGAGAGCACCCTTGAGCGACGCGCAATTGGAAATACTCGCCAGCCGAGCGGGCCTGGCCGTCGATTGGATCGACGCGAATGGCCGCCCGCAACATGTAAAGCCCGACGCCCTGCGCGCCGTGCTCAAAGGCCTGGGCCACCCGGCCGACAGCGACGCCGAGATCGAAGCCAGCCTGCTGGACCTCGAACGCGTGCAACAAGACAAGCACCTGCCGCCCCTGATGACCGTCGACAGCGGCGCCGGCCTGGACCTGGCGCGCTACTTCGCCCCCGGTACGCCGTGCCAGATTCACCTCGAAGACTCCAGCGTGCTGGACCTGAGCCTGGACGAGAACGCAGTGTTGCCCGGCTCGATTCCGGTCGGCTACCAACAAGTGCATATTGCCGACCAGCATTTCACCCTGGCCGTGGCACCGACGCATTGCTACACCGTTGCAGAAGCGGTCGACACCCAGACCGCCCGCGCCTGGGGCTTGAGCGCCCAGTTGTATTCCCTGCGCCGCAGCGGCGACGGCGGCTTTGGCGATACCCAGGCCCTGGAACAACTGGCCCGCGCCGCCGCCGAACGCGGCGCCGACGCCCTGGCCATCAGCCCGATGCACGCGATGTTCAGCGCCGACACCGAGCGCTTCAGCCCCTATTCCCCGTCCAGCCGCCTGTTCCTCAACAGTTTGTACGCGTCCCCCGGCTGCATCCTCGGCGAACGTGCGGTGCAAACTGCCATCGAGGCCAGCGGGCTGGCCGACGAATTGAATGACCTTGAGCAACAAAGCCTGATCGACTGGCCGGCCGCGGCCAAAGCCAAGCAGCGCCTGTTGCGCACCCTGTATGACGACTTCCGCCAGGGCGACCACCCGCAACATGCCGACTTCCTGAGCTTCCGCCAGGCTGGCGGTGAAGCCCTGGAAAACCACTGCCGCTTCGAAGCCGTACAAGCCGAACGCGCGGCCAACGGCGAGAGCCTCGACTGGCGCCACTGGCCAGAGGACTGGCACAGCCCGCAAAGCCCGGCCCTGTTGCAGTTTGCCGAAGCCAATCGGGACGAAATCGGCTTCTACGCCTTCAGCCAATGGCTGATTGCTCGGTGCCTGGAACGCGCGCAACAAGCGGCGCGCGGCAGCGGCATGGGTGTCGGCCTGATCGCCGACCTCGCAGTGGGCGCCGACGGCGGCGGCAGCCAGGCCTGGAGCCGCCAGGATGAACTGTTGGCGGAACTGACCGTGGGTGCGCCACCTGACATCCTCAATCGTGCCGGCCAGGGCTGGGGTATCTCCGCGTTTTCCCCCGAAGGCCTCAAGCGCAACGGCTTTCGCGCGTTTATCGAAATGCTGCGGGCCAACTTCGCCCACGCCGGCGGCTTGCGCATCGACCATGTGATGGGCCTGCAACGCCTGTGGGTGATCCCGATGGACGCCTCGCCACGGGACGGCGCCTACCTGTATTACCCGGTGGATGACCTGCTGCGGCTGTTGGCCCTGGAGTCGAGCCGCCACCAGGCGATCGTCCTCGGCGAAGACCTCGGCACCGTACCCGACGGCCTGCGGGAAAAACTCATCGCGCGCTCAATCCTTGGGATGCGCGTGCTGCTGTTCGAACAAGACCACGGCGGCCAGTTCAAGCCGATCCTCGATTGGCCGGACAACGCGCTGGCCACCACCAGCACCCACGACCTGCCGACCCTCAACGGTTGGTGGCACAGCCGCGATATCGACTGGAATGTCCAGCTGGGCCTGATCGATGCACCCACCGTCGAGCAATGGAGCGAACACCGCCTGCGGGAACGCCAGGCACTGCGCCAGGCCTTGAGCCAGGACCCGCAGAACTTCATCGACGAAGTGCGCAACGAAACCGACCACGTCATCGACGCCAGCGTGCGCTACCTGGGCCACACCCGCGCACCCTTGGTATTGCTGCCGCTGGAGGACGCCCTGGGGGTCGAGGAACAATCCAACCTGCCCGGCACCACCGACACCCACCCGAACTGGCGCCGCCGCCTGCCGGGCGATGCCGCCACCCTGCTCGATGATGAAAACGCCGCCCGCCGCCTTGAGTTGTTGGCCGTGGCGCGCATCCAGGCCCAAGAGCGTGACCGATGAAAGCATTGACGCTTCGGGCTACCCAGCGCCTGCAATTTCATAAGGGCTTCACCCTCGACGACGCCGTGCCGCTGGTGCCGTACTTCGCCGAACTGGGCATCAGCCACCTCTACGCCTCGCCATTGCTGAGCGCCCGCGCCGGTTCGATGCACGGCTATGACGTGGTCGATCCCACCACCGTCAATCCCGAGCTGGGCGGCGAACCGGCGCTGCGGCGATTGGTTGCGGCATTGCGCGAACATGACATGGGGCTGATCCTCGATATCGTGTCCAACCACATGGCCGTCGGCGGTGCCGATAATCTGTGGTGGCTGGACTTGCTGGAATGGGGTCGCCTGAGTCCCTACAGCGAATTCTTCGACATTCAATGGCACTCGCCAGACCCGCTGCTCAAGGGCCAACTGCTGATGCCGTTCCTGGGCAGCGACTACGGCGAAGCCCTGCAGTCGGGTGCCCTGCCGCTGCGCTTCGACCCGCAGCGCGGCAGCTTCTACGTCGAGCATTACGAACATCGCTTCCCGATCTGCCCGCGGGAATATGGCGAGCTGGTGCCTGTCAAGCCGCTGGCCGATCGCTTCAGCAGCCTGGCCTACCAGCCGGACGCCTATCCCCAGGCCGCCGCGCTGAAACAGGAACTGATCGAGGCCGCCCGCGACCCCGAAACCCTGAAGGCCATCGAAGCGAACCTCGACCTCTACGACGCCCGCCAGCCCGAAGGTTTCGCCCGCCTGCACCACTTGCTGGAACAACAAAGCTATCGCCTGGCCAGCTGGCGCACGGCGGCGGACGATATCAACTGGCGGCGGTTCTTCGACGTCAACGAGCTGGGCGGCCTGCGGGTTGAACGCAGCGCGGTGTTCGAAGCGACCCACGGCAAGATCTTCCAGCTGATCAGCGAAGGCCTGATCGACGGCCTGCGCATCGACCACATCGACGGCCTCGCCGACCCGCGCGGTTACTGCCGCAAGCTGCGCCGCCGGGTGGACTCGCTGGCGAGTGGGCGGCACTTGCCGATCTTCGTCGAGAAGATCCTCGGCGAAGGCGAAACCTTGCGTGAAGACTGGCGCGTGGACGGCACCACCGGCTACGAATTCATGAACCAGCTGTCATTGCTGCAACATGACCCGAAGGGCTTCGAACCCCTGGCCGAGTTATGGACCCGCCACACCGAGCGCCCGTCTTCATTTATCGAAGAAGCCTGGCTGGCCCGGCAGCAGATCCTCAACGGTTCCCTGGCCGGGGATTTTGAAAGTGTGGCCCAGGCCCTGCTGCAAGTGGCTCGGGACGATGTGATGAGCCGCGACCTGACCCTGGGTGCAATTCGCCGCGCGTTGCAGGAACTGATCGTGCATTTCCCGGTGTACCGCACCTACATCAGCGCCCGGGGCCGCAGCGAACTGGATGACGTGTTTTTCCTGCAAGCCCTGGCCGGTGCCCGCAGCACCTTGAGCGAAGGCGACTGGCCGGTGCTCGACTACCTGGAAAAATGGCTCGGCGGCCAACCCTGGCGCGACCGCCCCCTGGGCCGCAAACGCAAGATGCTCAAGCACGCCTGCGTACGCTTCCAGCAACTGACCTCGCCGGCGGCGGCCAAGGCCGTGGAAGACACTGCGTTCTACCGCTCGGGTGTGTTGTTGTCGCGCAATGACGTGGGTTTCAGCACCGAACAATTCAGCGCCCCGCTGGAAGACTTCCACGCGGTCAACCAGCAACGACTGCGCACCTTCCCCGACAACCTGCTGGCCACCGCCACCCACGACCACAAGCGCGGCGAAGATACCCGTGCGCGCCTGGCGGTGCTCAGCGAGGCCGCCGACTGGTATGCCGAGCAGGTGGAGCAATGGCGCCCCCTCGCCGCCCGCCTGCGCAGCGATGCCAACACGCCGTCCGCGGGTGACGAACTGATCCTCTATCAGGTGCTGCTGGGCAGTTGGCCGCTGGACCTGCACCGCGACGATACCGAGGGCCTGGCGGACTATCACCAGCGCCTGTGGCAGTGGCAGCAGAAAGCCCTGCGTGAAGCCAAGCTCAACAGCAGCTGGAGCGCACCCAACGAGTTGTACGAGCAAGGTGTCGAAGCGTTCCTGTCACGGCTGCTGCTGGAGGACGCCGGCAAGACCCTGCGCGATGCCATCGGCGAGGCCGCCCAGGCCATCGCCCCGGCCGGCGCGCTCAACGGGCTGGCGCAATCCTTGCTTCGCCTCACCGTGCCGGGCGTGCCGGACCTGTACCAGGGCGATGAGTTCTGGGACTTCACATTGGTAGACCCTGACAACCGCCGCCCGGTGGACTACCCCGCACGGCGACAGGGCCTGCACACACCACCGGACATCGGCGAGCTGATGTTCAACTGGCATGACGGGCGTATAAAACAGGCGTTGATCAGCCAGGTCCTGGGGTTGCGCAAGGCGCATCCGCAACTGTTTCGCCAGGGCACGTACGAGCCTCTGGAAGTAGTGGGCGAACACGCCGAGCGGGTGGTCGCTTTCTACCGCGAATACCAGGGCAAACAGCTGCTGGTGGTGGTGCCACGCTGGCCTCACCGGCTGCTTGAAAACGGTGTGTATCCCCTGATCAACGCGCAGATTTGGGGCGATACCCGGGTCCGATTACCGTTCGCCGCTCCAACCCAAAATTGGAAGGGACTTTTCCGAACAGGCGCAGTCACACCAAACAAGGAGCTCATGATCAGCGCTGCCCTGGGGGATTTCCCGGTCAATGTCTTTATCAATCCTGATGATCAAGAAAGCTGAAATTTTCTGTGAGGAGCATTGCGATGAGTACTGAAGACAAACGCATCCGCGAACTGGCACATCAGATCTGGGAATCTGAAGGTAAACCCCATGGCGAGGACGCACGACACTGGGAAATGGCGCGCAAACTGGCGGAAGCCGAAGCGCTGACGCCATCCAAGGCACCGAAGGCCGCCGCCAAGGCCAAGCCAAAAGCCAAGCCCGCAGCGGCAGCGCCCAAACCGGCAGCCAAGCCAAGCGCAGTGCCGGCGGCGAAGAAGCCTGCTGCGAAGAAGCCCAAGGCCCCCTGACCCAAAGATCCTCCTGCAGGTGCGCCCGCACCGCAGGAGGCTATCCAACTACCGATATCTACCCGGCATCACGCCGGAATGGCCCCGTTCGGCCCGGAAAAACCCTTTTGCAGGAGCATCTCAATGAGCAAACCCAACAAGCCCAACTCGACGCCGGAAAACGAGCCGTCGCGGATTCGTGAAGGTTTGCCCTTCCCTCTCGGCGCGACCTGGGACGGTCTGGGGGTCAACTTTGCGCTGTTCTCGGCCAACGCCACCAAAGTCGAACTGTGCATCTTCGACGACAGCGGCGAAGTCGAGCTGGAGCGCATCGAACTGCCGGAATACACCGACGAGACCTTCCACGGCTACCTGCCCGACGCCCACCCCGGGCTGATCTACGGCTACCGCGTGTACGGTCCCTATGACCCGGCCAACGGTCATCGCTTCAATCACAACAAATTGCTGATCGACCCCTACGCCAAACAGCTGGTGGGCGAGCTCAAATGGTCCGAGGCCCTGTTTGGCTACACCATCGGTCATCCGGACGCCGACCTCAGTTTCGACGAGCGCGACAGCGCGCCCTTCGTGCCCAAGTGCAAAGTCATCGACCCGGCCCACACCTGGGGCAACGACCAGCCAGTGCGCACGCCGTGGGATCGCACGATCATTTATGAAACCCACCTGCGCGGCATCACCATGCGCCACCCTTCGGTGCCTGAGGAAGTGCGCGGCACCTGCGCCGGGCTGATGGTCGACGATGTGCTCAAGCACATTCGCCAGTTGGGTGTGTCATCGGTCGAATTGCTGCCGGTGCACGCCTTCGTCAACGACCAGCACCTGCTGCAAAAAGGCATGACCAACTACTGGGGCTACAACAGCATCGCCTTCTTCGCCCCGGACCCGCGCTACCTGGCCAGCGGCAAGATCGCCGAGTTCAAGGAAATGGTCGCGCACCTGCACGAAGCCAAGCTGGAAGTGATCCTGGACGTGGTCTACAACCACACCGCCGAAGGCAACGAGCAAGGCCCGACGCTGTCCATGCGCGGCATCGACAACGCCTCGTACTACCGCCTGATGCCCGATGACAAGCGCTTCTACATCAACGATTCCGGCACCGGCAACACCCTCGACCTGAGCCACCCGTGCGTGCTGCAAATGGTCACCGACTCGTTGCGCTACTGGGCGACCGAGATGCATGTCGACGGCTTCCGCTTCGACCTGGCAACCATCCTTGGCCGCTACCGCGACGGTTTCGACGAGCGCCACAGCTTCCTCGTGGCCTGCCGCCAGGACCCGGTGCTGCGCCAGGTGAAAATGATTGCCGAGCCGTGGGACTGTGGCCCCGGCGGCTATCAGGTCGGCGGTTTCCCGCCGGGCTGGGTGGAATGGAACGACCGTTTCCGCGACACCGTGCGCTCGTTCTGGAAAGGTGACGACGGCCAACTGGCCGACTTCGCCGGACGCATGACCGCCTCGGGCGAGATGTTCAACCAGCGTGGCCGCCGGCCGTACAGCTCGGTGAACTTCATCACCGCCCACGACGGTTTCACCCTGCACGACCTGGTGTCTTACAACGACAAACACAACGAAGCCAACGACGAGAACAACCAGGACGGCAGCAACAACAACCTGTCGTGGAACCACGGTGTCGAAGGCCCTACCGACGACCCGGAAATCAACGCGCTGCGCCTGCGCCAGATGCGCAATTTCTTCGCCACCCTGCTGCTGGCCCAGGGCACGCCAATGCTGGTGGCCGGTGACGAGTTCGCCCGGACCCAGCACGGCAACAACAACGCCTACTGCCAGGACAGCGAGATCGGCTGGATCAATTGGGAACTGGATGAAGACGGCAAGGCCCTGCTCAAGTTCGTCAAGCGCCTGATCAAGTTGCGCCTGGCGTACCCGATCCTGCGTCGCGGGCGCTTCCTGGTGGGCGACTACAACGAAGATATCGGGGTCAAGGACGTCACCTGGCTCGCGCCGAGCGGCGATGAAATGACCATCGAGCAATGGCAGGACAGCCATGGCCGTTGCCTGGGCATGCTGATGGATGGCCGCGCCCAGGAAACCGGGATTCGCCGCCCGGGGGCCGATGCCACGTTGTTGCTGGTGGTCAATGCCCACCACGACATGGTCAATTTCCGCCTGCCACCGGTGCCGGATGGCGGCTTCTGGACCTGCATGCTCGACACCAACCAGCCGGCAGTGCGTGGCCAGGAACGCTTCGATTTCGATCACGAATACGCGGTCACCGGGCGTTCGCTGCTGCTGTTTGAATTGCAGCATGAGGACGAGGTGTGACATGGCCTTGCATGAGTTTCTTCGCGGCTACCGGGATTACCCGGACACCCAGGCCCTTGGCGCTGCGCTGAGGGCTTTGGTGGAGGAAGGCCTGGACCAGTTGCCCTTGCCGGGCAGCGGGCAAACGTTGGAACGCTTCAGCCGGCTGGCGCAAGTCGCCGGCCATGACCTGCGGTTGTGCAAGTTGTTTGAAGGCCACACGGACGCCCTGGCGATCATCGCTGAACTCGACAGCCCCTTGCCGCCGGTTGGCAGCACGTGGGGCATGTGGGCGGCCGAGCCGCCCACCGCCAAGGTGCGGATCCGGCGTGACGGCCAACGTGTGCGGCTGGAGGGCCGCAAGGCCTGGTGCTCGGGCGCGGCGGTGGTCAGCCACGGCTTGCTCACGGCGTGGGATGAAGAGGATCGCCAGCAACTGGTTGCAGTGCAAATGCACCAGCCCGGTGTAACCGTCACCGATGAGGGCTGGGCCGCCGTGGGCATGGCCGCTACCGGCAGCGTTGAAGTGCTTTTCCACGACGCCGTTGGCCTGGCCATCGGCAAGCCTGGGGACTATTTGGCGCGCCCCGGCTTCTGGCAAGGCGGCATCGGCATCGCCGCCTGCTGGTACGGCGCGGCACAACGCCTGGCGGAGGCCTTGCGCGAGCAGTGTGCAAAACGCCCGGAGCCCCACGCCCTGGCGCACCTTGGCAGCGTCGACAGTGCCTTGCACAGCGCGGCCTGTGTGCTGCGCGACAGCGCCACTCATATCGACCGGCAGCCCAAGGCAGATGCCCGGCTGCTGGCACAACAGGCACGGGCCTGTATCGAAGAAACCGTCGACCAGGTGATTCACCATGTCGGCCGCGCACTGGGCGCCGGGCCGTATTGCAAGGACCCGCATTTTGCCCAGTTGATGGCCGACTTGCCGGTGTACCTGCGGCAAAGTCATGCCGAGCGCGACCTGGCCGCCCTTGGTCAACAAGTCGCCGATGAGCGCCCAGGGAGATGGGAACTATGAAGATCAATCCAATCGTCGGCCAGGGCACGCCCTTGCATGTGTGGCAAAGCTCGTCGCGACTGGCCGAGCTGCCTTGCGTAGACATTGCCGAACTGGTGCCTGAAGGCAGCCGCGCCGTGATCATCGCGCCACATCCGGATGACGAAGTCCTTGGCTGCGGCGGCCTGCTGCAAGGCCTTGCCGCGCTGGATCGCCCTATCCTGCTGATCTCCGTCACCGACGGCAGCGCCAGTCATCCCGGCTCGCGCCGCTGGCCGGTGGAACGCCTGAGCGTGGTGCGGCCGCAAGAGTCGGCGCAGGCCCTGCACCGGCTGGGATTGCCGTTGCACAGTCTGAAATGGTTGCGGGCCGGGTTCAGCGACAGCCAGGTCGCCGCAGGTGAAGAAGACCTGAGCCGCTTTATCGAGCGTTACCTCAAGCCCGGCGACGTGGTCTTCACCACCTGGCGCGAAGACGGCCATTGCGACCACGAGGCTGTGGGCCGTGCCAGTGCCAAGGCGACCCGGGCGGTGGGCGCAACCTTGCTGGAGTTGCCCGTTTGGACCTGGCATTGGGCAACCCCGGAAGACAGCCAGGTGCCCTGGGATCGCGCTCGTAAAATTCTCCTGACACCTGAAGCCGTGGCCCGTAAACGGCACGCCATCCATGCCTTCGCCAGCCAGTTGGAAGGCGACCCGCAGATCGGCCTGCCGCCGGTGCTCGCGCCCTATGTGCTGGAGCGCCTGCTGCAACCTTTTGAAGTGGTGTTCGTATGAGTGTCGCCACGCCCTATTTCGACGAGCTGTTTGCCGGCAACGACGACCCATGGGCCTTTCGGCAACGCTGGTATGAACAGCGCAAGCGGGCCCTGACCCTGGCGCTGCTGACCCGGCCGCGCTATGCCTCGATCTTTGAACCCGGCTGCGCCAACGGCGAGCTGAGCTTCGAGCTGGCCCCGCGCTGTGACCGCCTGCTCTGCTGTGACACGGCGCTAGCGGCGGTCAGCCTGGCACAGGCGCGGCTGCGGGGTTTCAGCCATGCCACCGTGCAGCAGAGCCGCCTGCCGCAGCAATGGCCCAGCGAAACCTTCGAGCTGATCGTGCTCAGCGAGCTTTGCTACTACCTGGACCCGAAGGATTTCGATGGGCTGATCGATCGCGCGCTCGCCTCCCTGACGCCTGATGGACAAATCCTCGCCTGCCACTGGCGCCCGATCATCGAAGGCTGCCCGCAGACCGCCGAACAGGTGCATGCGCGCCTCGGCCAGCGCCTGGGCATGCCACATCTGGCGCAGCATCACGAAAGCGATTTTCTACTGGATTTATGGAGCCGCGACGGCACCACGGTTGCGACCCTGGAGGGACTGCGATGATCGGCATCCTGATACCCGTGCATAACGAAGAAAAACTGCTGCCCGAATGCCTGAAAGCTGCGATGGTCGCCGCCAGTCATCCGGGCCTGCTGGGTGAAGAGGTGCAGATTCTGACAGTGCTCGACAGCTGCAGCGACCGCAGCGCCATGATCGCCCGCGAATACCAGGTGCACAGCCTGGAAGTGCAGGCGCGAAACGTGGGCCACGTGCGCGGCGTGGGTGCGCGGCACCTGCTTAATAACGGCGCGCGCTGGATTTCCTGCACCGACGCCGACAGCCGCGTCGCTCCCGATTGGTTGGTGGCGCAACTGGCCCTGGGCGTGGATGCGGTGTGCGGCACGGTGACGGTGGACGCCTGGAGCGAGGGCTTCGACCCGGCGGCGCAGATCCGCTATCACCAGGCCTACACCGCCCGGGACGGGCATCGGCATATCCACGGCGCCAACCTGGGCGTCAGTGCCGGCGCCTACGTGCGGGCCGGCGGTTTCGAGCCCCTGCCCTGCCATGAAGACGTGGAGCTGGTGCGCCAGTTGGAGCGCTGCGGGGCTTCCATTGCCTGGAGCCACTCGCCCCAGGTGATTACCAGTGCCCGCCTGGATTGTCGCGCCCAGGGCGGCTTCGGTGATTACCTGAAGAGCCTGATGCAGGCCTCCTGAAAAAATTGCGACACCCGGCGGTGTTAAAGCGGCAATTCATAACTATCATCACTGTTCCTTGCACGGCAATCCAGGGTTGGAACGCCGTCGCGCCGCGAGCGTGCAGTACCTGACGCTCGCGTACCACAAGAGCCGTCCCGTCAACGGGGTACGGCCTGCACCACCGATAAACAAGGACGTGACACCCATGAAGCCTGCACTGTTAAGTGACAACCGCCGGGGCCCCGCGCAAATCTGGAACAGCGCCCCGCAACTCGCGCAAATCCCTGCCATCAACCCCGCAACCCTGGTGCCCAAGGGCGCCCGCGTGGTGATCATCGCCCCGCATCCCGGCGATGAAGTGATCGCCTGCGGCGGTCTGCTGCAATTGCTCAGCACCCTTGAATACTCCCTGCAACTGATCTCCATCACCGACGGCAGCGCCAGCCATCCGGGGTCTGCCGTGTGGCCGGCCAAACGCTTGAGCGTGGTGCGGCCCCAGGAAAGTGTCGAAGCCCTGCGCCGCCTGGGCGTGCCCCTGCACAGCCTGAAATGGATCCGCGGCGGTTTCGCCGACAACGCCCTGGCCGCGCGGGAACAGCAAATGAGCCAGTTCATTGCGCGCTACCTGCAACCCGGCGACGTGGTGTTCACCACCTGGCGCAACGACGGCAATGACGACCACGACGCCGTCGGCCGTGCCGCTGCCAAAGCCTGCGCAGTCAAGGGCGTGCGCTTGCACGAACTGCCGATCTGGGCGTGGCACTGGCCGCTTCGGGAAACCGCCGCCATCCCCTGGCAGCGCGCGCGCAAGGTGCGGCTCGACACCTGGAGCGTCGCCCGCAAGCTGCACGCCGCCCACGCCTATGCCAGCCAACTGGCAGGCGACCCGGAAATCGGCCTGGCGCCGATCCTGGCGCAGGTGCTGCTGGAGCGCATGCGCGAGCCCTATGAGATTGTATTTTTGTAGGCGCACCCACTCGTCTATACCTGTAACTTCTGACAGTAGCGAACGCTCTTTCTGTGTGGCTAGCTTGGAACACCGGCTTGCAGGGAGGGCGAATCATGAGCACGCGGTTTTCATCAGTGACGTATCTGAGCGTCTGCAGCGTGACGACGCTGTTGCTCAATTGGCCCCTCCCCGCGCAGGCAGCCTGTACGCTGGTCATAACCGCAGGCAACGACACCACCCTGTGCAGCGATGGCAGTGCTGGCGCGCTGACGGATTTACAAGGAAGCAACGTCCTGGAGTTCCCCGTCGGCGGCACCGGCATCATCGTCGGCAACGTGACTTATGGAGCGGGAGATGATCGGGTCACGATGGATTCCGGCGCGATCAACGGTGCGATCAATCAAGGTGACGGAAGAAATATTTTCCAGCTGTTCAATGGCAATATCTCCGGCACGGTGACGCAAGGCGCGGGCGGTGATATTGCGCAAATCAGCGGCGGCAGCTCCGGTGCAATCTCCCAGGGTGACGGGGTAGACCAGTACTTCCAGAGCGGTGGCACCGTCGCCTCACTGGCTCAGGGCGACGGCCGTGACGAGTTCACCATGAGCAGTGGCAGGATTGTCGGTGCTTTTGAAGATGGAGATGTAGCGCTGATGACCGGTGGCAGCATCGGGCGGGTCGACATGAAGCTCGACAACAACCTGTTTGACCTGCGGGGTGGAGCGATCATCGGCAACCTCGTTACTGGCTTCGGAAACGACACCATCCTGGTTTCCGGAGGAACGGTTGGTGGCAACATCAGCGTCAGCGGCGGCGACGACATCATCAACGTCAGCGGAGGGGAAATAAGTGGGCAGATCCTCGCCAGCTTTGGCAACGATGAGTTCACTTGGGAAGGCGGCGGTCTGATCCATAAGGAAATCCTCATGGGTGATGGCGCTGACAGGGGTTTCCTGCTCAACCTGACCGAAACCACCCTGGCCTCCACACCACTTCTGGACGGTGGTTTGGGTAACGACACCCTGACCTTCGACAACACCCGATCCGCCACGCCAACCCGCTATGTCAACTGGGAAACCGTCAACCTGGACAACAATTCGCGCCTGACCCTGGGCGGCGACTTCAAGCTCGGTGACAGCGCTACAGCCACCGGTACCCTGAATATTTTTGGCAGTGCCGCCCTGCAGGTAACACAGGGCAGCATCAGCCCCTTCGCGGCCGGGCAACAAGCCAACCTGAACAACGGCGGCCTGATCGACATGACCACCGGCAGTTCCAGCGCCACCGACAGCCTGACCGTCAACGGCAACTACACCGGCAATGGTGGCGAACTCGCGCTGCAATCGGTACTCGGCGCCGACGGCTCGGCCAGTGACAAGCTGGTAGTCAGCCAGGGCACGCTGCAAGGCGGCACTACCATCACCGTCACCAACCTTGCCGGCCCCGGCGCCATGACGCTGCAGAACGGCATCCAGGTGGTTGAAGCGCTTAACGGTGCCACGAGCAGCGACCTGGCGTTTACCCTGCGCGGTGGATCCGTTTCCGCAGGCGCCTATGAGTACTACCTGTTCAAAGGAGGCGTAACGCCGGACACCGGGCAAAACTGGTTCCTGCGGTCCTCGGTGGTGGCGCCGCCGCTGCCCAACCCTGAGGATCCTGACGACCCAGTGGGCATTCTCCCCCCCGTCCCCGCCGATGGCACGCCGGACCTCCCGGGGATTTTCCCGGGAGAAGACCCCATACCCATCTATCGCCCGGAAGTCCCGGTATATGCCGTGTTGTTTCCCGCCGTGCAGCAGATGGTCCAGGGCATGCTGGGCACCTACCACGAACGCATGGGCGACCAAAGCCTGCAACGCCAACCTGGTGCACTAGCGGCCGGTTGGGGCCGGGTGTATGGCAGCAGCACGCGGCAATCATTCGCCGGCACCGTCAGCCCGTCGCTGGACAGCTCCCTGTCCGGTTTCCAGGTTGGCACTGACCTGTATGCCTGGACCAACGACGCTGGCCTGACCCAACGCTTCGGCTTCTTTGTCGGCCACAGCCGCCTGACCGGCAATGTGGCGGGTTTCAATGGCGGTTTTCAGGGCAAGGACGCCGGCAACACCACCCTGCGCGGTGACAGCCTGGGCGCGTATTGGACGCTAATCGGCGCCAACCGCGCCTATATCGATGTCGTGCTGATGGGCACGCGGTTCGATGGCCACAGTGAATCCGACCGGGGCGTCAAACTCCCAACCAAGGGCCACAACGTGCTGGGGTCTGTGGAGGTGGGAATGCCGTTTGCGGTGTCTGAACAGTGGGAGGTCGAGCCGCAGGCCCAGGTGATTGTCGATCGAAGCTATGTGGACAGCCAGAATGACGGAATCTCGGATGTCTCATTCCGCGCCGACACTAACGTCGTCACCCGTCTCGGTGTCCGCCTCAAGGGCAGCTACAGCGTGAGCGGCATGCCCCTGCAGCCTTACGTGCGTATCAACGTGTGGCACGCCAGCGCCGGGAATAACACCGTCACGTTCAATGACAGCACGGACATCAACACCGAACAGAAGTCCACCACGCTGGACGTCAGCACCGGGGCAACGCTGCAGGTATCGAGTACGGTCAGTGTGTATGGCGAGGTGGGGTACAACAGCAATCTGGACAGTAATCAGCTGAATGGGCGAAAAGGCACGATTGGCATAAGGGTCGACTTCTAAGCCACAACACATCCCCACTGTGGGAGCGGGCTTGCTCGCGAATGCAGTGTGTCAGCCAAAAAATCTGGCACTGGTACTGCGCATTCGCGAGCAAGCCCGCTCCCACATGGGGTCTTCATCGGCTGGAAGTCAGGCGTCCGGTCGCAGGATCAGCACGCCCAATGGCGGCAGGTTCAACGACAGCGACAACGGCTGCCCATGCCTGGGCTCCTCCTCCGTAAACGCCCCGCCACCGTTGCCGAAGTTGGAACCGGCATAGGTGTCGGCATCGCTGTTGATCACCTCGCTCCAGCGCCCGGCAAACGGCACGCCGACCTTGTAGGCCTCACGCGGCACCGGCGTGAAGTTGGCCACCACCAGCACCGGCCTGCCATCCTTGCTCCAGCGCAACCAGGCGTAGACGCTGTTGATCGCGTCATCCCCAATCAACCACTGGAAGCCCTGTGGTGCGTCGTCCTGGTCATGCAGCGCCGGCTCTTCGCGGTACAGACGGTTGAGGTCGCCCACCAGTTTCTGCACGCCCCGGTGTTCGGGGTATTGCAGCAGGTACCAGTCCAGTTGCTGATCGTGGTTCCACTCGCGCCATTGGCCGAACTCGCAGCCCATGAACAGCAGCTTCTTGCCCGGGTGCATCCACATGAAGCTCAGGTACGCCCGCAGGTTGGCAAATTTCTGCCAGCGGTCGCCGGGCATCTTGTCGATCAACGAGTGTTTGCCGTGCACCACTTCATCGTGGGAAATCGGCAGGATAAAACGCTCGGACCAGGCATACACCAGGCCGAAACTCAGCTCGTTGTGGTGATGGGCACGGTACACCGGGTCCTGCTGGATGTAGTGCAGCGAATCGTGCATCCAGCCCATGTTCCACTTGTAGTTGAACCCCAGGCCGCCCTGTTGGGTCGGCTGGCTTACGCCCGGCCATGCGGTGGACTCCTCGGCGATCACCAGCGCGCCGGGGGCCTCAAGGGCAACGACATCGTTGAGGTGGCGCAGGAAGTCGATGGCCTCGAGGTTTTCCCGCCCGCCGTGGCGGTTGGGTACCCATTCACCGGCCTTGCGCGAATAGTCGCGGTACAGCATCGAGGCCACCGCATCCACCCGCAGGCCATCGATATGGAAATGCTTGAGCCAGTGCAAAGCCGACGCCAGCATGAAGCCGTGGACTTCGGTGCGGCCGAGGTTGTAGATCAGGGTGTCCCAATCCTGGTGGAAGCCTTCCAGCGGGTTGGCGTATTCGTACAGCGCGGTGCCGTCGAATTGCGCCAGGCCGTGGGTGTCGGTGGGGAAATGCGCCGGCACCCAATCCAGGATCACGCCGATGTCGGCCTGATGGCAGGCGTTGACGAAAAACGCGAAATCCTCCGGCGAGCCGAAACGTGCCGTCGGGGCAAATTGCGACAGCGCCTGATAACCCCATGAGCCGCCGAACGGGTGCTCCATGATCGGCATCAGTTCGATATGGGTGAAGCCCAACTGCTGTACATAAGGGATCAACCGTTCGGTCAGCTCGCGCCAACTGTACTGGCGGGACACCTCGCCGACTTCATCCAGCTCGCACTGCCAGGAACCGGCATGCAACTCGTAGATCGACAAGGGTGCGCTGGGCTTTTGTCGCTCGCTGCGCGATTGCATCCAGTCGTGGTCCTGCCAGTCGACCTGCAGCGGCGAAGCGACCTTGGACGCAGTATCCGGCGGCAACTGCGTGGCCAGGGCCATGGGGTCGGCCTTGAGCGGCAGAATCCCGTGGGCACCGAGGATTTCATACTTGTAGGCCGCGCCGGGTTGCAGGCGCGGGATGAAAATCTCCCACACACCGGACGGATGGCGCAGGCGCATCGGATGACGGCGCCCGTCCCAGATATTGAAGTCGCCCACCACCGAGACCCGGCGGGCATTCGGTGCCCATACCGCAAAACGCACGCCCTGGACACCGTCGACGCTGGTCACTTGTGCCCCGAGGCAACTGCTCAGGTCGCGGTGATTGCCTTCGGCAAACAGGTACAGGTCCATCTCCCCCAGCAGCAGTTGCTGGAAGCTGTAAGGGTCTTCGGTGATCTGTTCGCCACCGGCCCACTGGATCTTCAGCAAGTACGCCTGACGGCTGCCGAAATGCCCGACAAACAAGCCCGGTACCTGGGTCGCATCGAGGCTGCCGATGTGCTCGCCGCTGTCGCGGGCCAGGACCTGGACACTCAGTGCTTCCGGCAGGAAGGCACGAATGAACTGGCCGCCCTGCTCGTCGTCATGGGGACCCAGGATCGAGAATGGATCATGGTGCTCGGCCCGCACCAGGGCTTCGATATCAGCAGGCTTGGGCATCACACTCAACTTTTCCTGCAGCGGTTCTTTGCTTGTAAAACTCATGACGTCTCCCCACCGCGTGCAGTTTTCGATATTGGTTTCAACCCGCTGAGCAGCCCGTGCAAACCTTGCAACGGCACCGGCAACCAGCTCGGGCGATTCTCTGCTTCGTAGGCCACTTCGTACGCGGCCTTCTCCAGGCTGAACAACGCCAGCGCTGCGTCCTGGCCTTTGGCATCCTGCCAGTCATGGGCCAGTGTAGTCGTGGCAGCGTGATAGGCCTGGATAAATGCCTGCCTGGCCTCATGCAAGTAGCGATCCGCCACACGTTGCCGGGACGCATTGGCCTCGAGCGACTGGTCGACGCCCTGCACATTCACCGCCATGGCCGCCGCGTAATCAAACGAGCGCAGCACCCCGCTCACATCCTTGTACGGGCTGTGTTTGCCGCGACGCTCAGGCAACGGCCGCGCCGGTTCGCCCTCGAAGTCGATGAGGTAGGCATCGCCCTTGACCACCAGTACCTGGCCCAGGTGCAGGTCGCCGTGCACGCGAATGCGCAACCCGCCCACCGTGGCTTTCGCCAGGTCCTGAACGTGACTGGTGATGGCCTTTTTCTGCTCCAGTAAAGCACTGACCAACGCCTGATCGGCAGGGTTCAACTTGGTTTGATGCTGTTTGAGCAACTGCAAGGCGTGGTCGATTTGTGCGCCTACGTGCCTGGCCCAGCCCTGGCTGTCCTTGAGGGTTGTGACCTCGGGCTTGAACGCCTTGTTAGTGGTGGGCGCCGCCAGCACCAGGTGCATCTCGCCCAGGCGCTGGCCGAGCAAGCCGGCGAAATCCGCCAGCTCGCCAAGGGCGTTGTAGTGCTGTTCCTGCTCGGACATGGCTTCGGCCAGTTCGTCGCGAATCGCTCGCTCCAGGTTATTCTGGGTCCAGCCCCACGCGTCGCCCTGGTTGCTCAGGTAACCCTGGGCGATCATCAGCAGGTTGTCCTGGCCATCGGCGTCGTGGCGGATCACCGAGCCCAGCAGCGGCGAGATATGCTCGTAGCCGGCTTCGGTCAGGTAGGCGCCCATTTCCAGCTCGGGGTGAACCCCGGCGCTGACTTTTCGGATCAACTTGAGCACCAGGCTGCCGCCCACCACCACGGAACTGTTGGACTGCTCCGCCGCGAGGTAGCGCACTTCCGACTCGTCGTTCAATTCCAGTTTGGCCAACTGCGCCGTGGGCTCGAAGCGAATCTCGCCATCGGTGGAGTCGAGGACGGTTTTGGCCTGCAGGCCTTGGATCACGCCGCGGATATAAGTGTCGAGGCTGAAGGCATCGGTCACCAAACCTACCTGACGCACTCGCCGTACACGGGCAAGCGCCAGTTGCTGCGGCAAGGCGCTGGTGAACTGGTCTTCGCCAAGGAAGCCGAACGGCAGTTGATAGCGGCTGACCTGGCCGGCGCTGGTGACTTCGATTTCACTGAGCAGCACCGGATGCTGCGGGTCGCCGAAGCGCACGCCATAAGCGATGTGCACGCCGTCGATCGCCGTATCCTTGCTGGCAAACCAGCGGCGCTTGGGCAGCCACGCCGGCAACGCATTCTGTTCCAGGGTGGTGCGGCACGGTGCTTCGAGCAATTCTTCCATGCGTTTCTTCAGCACCAGGGTGGTGAAGTCCGGGATGCTTTGCGCCGGTTCCACGTGCCAGCTTGGCATCTGGTTTTCCGCAGCCAGTACGAACCAGTAGAAGCCATACGGCGCCAGGGTCAGCAGGAAATTCAGCTGGCCAATCGGTGGGAAGGCATTGCCACCGAGCATCTCCACCGGAACCATGCCGGCAAACGCCGAGAGGTCCAGTTCTGCGGCCTGGGCACTGCGGGACACGTTGGCCACGCACAGGATGATTTCATTCTTGCCATCGGCGCCTGCGTATTCGCGGGTATACGCCAGGATGCGGCGGTTGCTGGGCGAGAGCATTTTCAGGCTGCCGCGACCGAACGCCTTGGACTGTTTACGCACCGCGAGCATGCGCCGCGTCCAGTTCAGCAACGAGTGCGGGTCCTGGGTCTGGGTTTCGACGTTGACCGACTGGTAGCCGTATTGCGGGTCCATGATTGGCGGCAATACCAGGCTGGCCGGGTCGGCGCGGGAGAAGCCGCCGTTGCGGTCGATGGACCATTGCATCGGCGTACGCACCCCGTCGCGGTCACCGAGGTAGATGTTGTCGCCCATGCCGATTTCATCGCCGTAATACAGGGTCGGCGTGCCCGGCATCGACAACAGCAGGCTGTTGAGCAGCTCGATGCGCCGGCGGTCGCGTTCCATCAGCGGCGCCAGGCGGCGGCGAATCCCCAGGTTGATACGTGCACGGCGGTCGGCAGCGTAATAGTTCCAGAGGTAGTCGCGCTCTTTGTCGGTGACCATTTCCAGGGTCAGTTCATCGTGGTTGCGCAGGAAGATTGCCCATTGGCAATTGGCCGGGATCTCCGGGGTCTGGCGCAGGATGTCGGTGATCGGGAAACGGTCTTCCTGGGCCAGCGCCATGTACATGCGCGGCATCAGCGGGAAGTGGAACGCCATGTGGCACTCATCGCCGTCGTCGCCCTTTTTGTCCCCGAAGTACAGCTGGGTGTCTTCCGGCCATTGATTGGCTTCAGCCAGGAGCATGCGGTCGGGGTAGTTGG